>JAAZMG010000165.1 GCA_012798935.1 Tissierellia bacterium
ACCTTTATCCCTACTTTAACCTTTCCACTATCTACTGATACTTTTGGCTTTGATTTTGACTTTTGAGCTTTGCCTGAAAAATCCCTAACTTTAATTAATTGTTCCTTATCTGTTGTTGGCATTTCCTTTTCTATTTCAGCTGATGTAGCTACTAGATTTTCTGGTATTTCATCAATAAATCTGGAAGGTAGTGTATAATTAGTGTTACCATATATAGTTCTAATTTTTGCATAGGTAATATATAATAACCTTTCTGCTCTAGTTATAGCCACATAACAAAGTCTCCTTTCCTCTTCTAATTCAGATTCATTGTTTAAAGCTCTAGATATAGGAAATAATCCTTCTTCCATACCTACCATGAATACTACTGGAAACTCTAGACCTTTAGCAGAATGTACAGTCAATAAAGTTACTGAATCGTCTACATCAGCTGTTTTATCTACATCTGAAAGAAGGGAAATATTGGCAAGGAAATCCTCCAATGTACCATCTGGATTGGTTACTTCAAAGTCTACTGCTACAGATATAAATTCTCTAATATTATCAAGCCTAGTTCGAGATTCTATACTGCCTTCTTCCTCTAATTCCTTAATATAACCTGTATCATATATTATCTTTTCTATGAACTCTTTTAAATCCATTACTTCCTTTGCTGCAAAAAAATTGTTTATCATATCAGCAAATTTTTTCAAATTATCCGTTGCTCTTTTTGATAATTTTGGTATTTCATCTACACTTAAAATTGCACTATATAAACTTTCCCCAGTTTTATTTGCATATTCTTCTATTCTTTCCATTGTTACATTCCCTATGCCCCTCTTAGGGACATTTATTATACGTTTTAGAGACACATCATCTACAGGATTTTGAATAAGTTTTAAATAGGCTATTATATCCTTAATCTCTCTCCTATCATAAAATCTTAGCCCACCAACAAGTTTATAGGATATGTTCCTTCTCATAAATACTTCCTCAAAGGATCTAGATTGAGCATTGGTTCTGTAAAGAATAGCAAAATCAGAAGGTTTATAGCCTTCCGTCATAAGCTCTTCCATTTTGTTAGCTACAAAATATGCTTCCTCATCTGAATCCACTACATTTTCAACTACAACTTGACTTCCCTCTTCATTGGCTGTCCATAGTTTTTTGTCTTTTCTTTCGTAGTTATTTTTGATAACATGGTTTGCTACATCTAATATATTTTGAGTAGATCTATAGTTTTGTTCTAATTTGATTATTTTAGTATTTGGAAAATCCTTTTCAAAGTTTAGTATATTGGTTATATCAGCACCGCGGAACTTGTAAATCGATTGGTCATCATCCCCTACTACACATAAGTTTTTACGTTTTCCAGATAACAACCTAATAAATTCATATTGAATCTTATTTGTATCTTGATATTCATCTACAAAAATATATCTAAATTTATTTTGATAATATTCCAATATAGTAGGGTTTGTCTTAAATAACTCTACAGTTTTTATAATCAAATCGTCAAAGTCTAATGCATTGTTGCCCTTTAGTTTCTTTTCATATAAAGCATATACCTCCCCAACGTTTCTCTTATAAAAATCATTATAGTTTTGATTAATATATGTATCT
>JAAZMG010000166.1 GCA_012798935.1 Tissierellia bacterium
TTCCCTCATATAAAGTTATAATCCTGTCCGATAATCTAAATATCTCATCTAGCTCAGCAGAAACCAATAGTATAGCAGTACCTTTATTTCTCTTTTCAATTATTTGACTATGGACAAATTCAATAGCTCCAACATCTATCCCTCTAGTGGGTTGAGCAATTATCAATATAGGAGTATCGAAGGAAAACTCCCTAGCAATAACCATCTTTTGCATATTCCCACCAGACAAATTCCCTGCTGGCAATTCCCCAGTAGGAGTTCTAATATCGAATTCATCTATTAATCTATCCGTTCTTTCCATTATCTTTTTTTTATTCATATGGATACCTTTAATTGCATAGGGCTGTTCATGCTGTATGCCCATAAGCAAGTTCTCCCATATAGTTGCTTCCTTAGACAATCCTGTTGACAATCTATCCTCAGGCACATGGGCTATACCTAGCTTCCTAATCTCCTTTGGATTTCTATTTAGTACCTCCTTTCCATTTATTATAAAGGTACCTTCCTCCATTTCTCTCAGCCCCGTTAACACCTCTACCAATTCCGATTGTCCATTTCCCTCTACCCCTGCTACCCCTAATATCTCCCCGGCTTTTAAGTTAAAAGATATACCATCCAATGCAGTAAGCCCTCTATTATCCCTAGCCTTTATTCCCTCTACGGATAATACTTCCTTCTTGGAAACTTCCTCCTTATAAAGCTCTTCAAACAACACTTCCCTGCCTACCATCATCTCAGCTAATATCTGCTCATTAGCATCCTTTGTTTCCAAAGTACCTACCATCTTACCTTGTCGCATTACACTTACCCTATGGGATATAGCTAGCACTTCCTGAAGTTTATGGGTTATTATTATTATAGTTTTCCCCAAATCCTTAACCAACCTCCTAATTACATTAAACAACTCTTCTGCCTCATTAGGGGTAAGCACTGCTGTAGGTTCATCCAATATCAATATATCTGCTCCCTTGTATAATACCTTCAATATCTCGATCCTCTGCTGAATTCCAACAGATAGGGATTCAACTCTACTGTGGGGGTCTACCTTTAGCCCATAGGTTTGAGATAGCTCCTCCGTTATGGATATGGCCTTTTTATAATCCCTAAATATCCTATTCTTCCTAGGCTCTGTTCCCAACACTATATTCTCCGCTACAGTAAAGGAAGGCAAGAGCATAAAATGTTGATGAACCATTCCAATTCCAAGATTTATAGCATCTAATGGACTATTTATCTCCACAGCTTGTCCTTCAAAAAATATCTCTCCTTCTGTAGGTTTATAAAGACCATATATTATATTCATTAAAGTGGACTTTCCTGCTCCATTCTCACCAACAATAGCATGTATTTCTCCCTTTTCTACATCCCAATTAACATTATCATTAGCCAATACTCCTGGAAATTGTTTGGAAATATTCTTTACTTCAATTAACTTTTCTGCCATATAGCCTTTCACCTCTTTTAGTTAAAGATTGTTTTAAAATGGAGAAGTAGATATCTACTTCTCCATTTTAATTTAAGGATTATTTTGCTTCTGGTACTTCTATTTCCCCACTTATTATTTTCTCCTTAATTTCCTCTAACTTAGATTTCATCTCATCTGTTGCAAATTGTTTCATATCATCAGTACCATATCCCATTCCAACCCCATCTTGCTCCAATCCATAATAGATAACTTTTCCAGGTTCTATTTGGCCTTTATTTATATCATCTATGGTTTCATATATGGAATGACCAACTCTTTTAACCATACTTGCTACTATTACATCTGGATTAATATATCGCTGATCCGTATCTACACCTATAGCATATTTGCCCATTTCCTCTGCAGCTTCAAATACACCTTCCCCAGTTTTCCCTGCTACTTGGAATACTATATCTGCTCCTCTTGAATAAAGGGCTGTTGCACCTTCTTTACCCTTAGCTGGGTCTTCAAAATCCTCTGCAAAGATTACTTCTACCACTATATCTGGGTCTATATATTTAGCCCCTGCTTCATATCCTACATAGAAGTTTCTAATTACTGGCATATCCATTCCGCCAACCATACCTATAGTCTTTTCTTCAGACAACATAGCCGCCAATGCTCCTGCTAAAAATGAACCTTCATTTTCCGCATAGCTTATGGTAATTAAATTGTCTATTCCCTCTATTTCATTATCTACATATATATAATAAACATCTGGAAATTCTTCAGCTATTTCTTGTACTACATCATAAAACTCATATCCTACTACTGCCACTATAGGTGCATATTCAGAAGCTTGCACCAACTGATCGTTGAACAAGGATGGATCATTTCTACATTCATATACTTTATATTCAACTCCATAATCTTCCTTAGCCTTCTCCACCCCTTCATGGGATGAGTCATAGAAGGAACGGTCCCCTAATCCTCCAGCTACTACTAAAGCCACTTTATCCGCTTCAGTATCTGTTTCAACTTCCGTTTCAACTGGTTCTTCAGCTCCCTCATCATCTCCCTGAGCAGGCGCTTCTTTTCCACCGCACCCAGTTAATACCATAGAGAGCATAAGTATTAATATGAGTAGAACTTTAAACGTCCTTTTCATTATACATTCTCCCCCTTAATTTTTATTATTTTACAGGTACTAATATTTTTTGTCCTGGGAATATTAGATGTGGATTTTTAAGCTTATTGTATTTAGCTAACTCTTCCCATGTCTTCCCAAACTTTTCAGCTATCTTCCATAGAACATCTCCAGGATTAACCACATAGATTTCTTCCTTAACATCTGGTTTAATTTCTAGCTTAATATCCGGTTTAGTATCTGGTTTAACATCTGGTACAACTAATTCTGGCTCTTCTTTTCTTTCTTTAGCTACTATTCTACCTTCAGTTTTTATATCTACTTCTCCTAGTTCTTGAATATAGTTTATTAATATTTCTTCTAAAGCTTCATATTCAGCTACTAAAGTACCATTTTTCAAAGAATCATATTTGTCTCCACCTTCAGCTAAGAAATTGTTGGTTACTAATTTATATGTTTTGTTTAAGTCTACAGGTTCACCTTGAATTATCAATTCATCTACCCTATTTCCCACTTCCTTAGATGGATCAAATGTAAAGGTCATACCAGCCACATGTGGAAAGCCACCAAATGTATCTGGATATACGGATACACCATTTTCTATAGCATTTAATATATCTATACCTTTTATCTCCAACAATACTCCATAACTACCAAAGGGCAACATAGTTAAAATATCCCCTTTAGTGATTTCGCCAACCTCTATAGTGGTTCTAATATCTCCACCATTTAATATAACAGCATCTGCTTTAGTATGTTTTATTACAGAATCTGCAAGTAAATTTCCTAAATTAGACTCCCCAGTCCTTACAATTTCCCTTTCACCATCTAATCTTACCTTTGTTTTTCCTATAACCTTATCCATTATAGGTTTTATTTCTTCGTCTAAGCTTTCTATTACCTTCTTTATTTCTTCGTCTTCCTCTAGCTCCATCCCCTCTTCTTTAGTAAACAATGTAGCTTCTTTTTTAGTTATTTCACCATCAGTTAATTCCACATTAACTATTCCTACATTCTTCAAATGATCCCCAGCTTGAACAATTAAGCTATCCCCTACAGCCTTTCCTTCTGGATATTCGGTATGGCTATGGCCATCAACTATTATATCTATTCCTTCTACCTTTTCTGCTATATCTATAGTGCTAGGATCTGCATCATCAGCTACTCCTATATGAGCCAAAGCAATTATTATATCTACATTTTCCTCTTTTAATTTATCCACCATGGATTTAGCCGTCTCAATAGGATCTACAAAATTAACTCCCTCTGTATATAATGGATTTGCTTTATATTTGGTTTCTTGAGTAGTCAATCCAAATATACCTACTTTAACCCCATCTATTTCTTTTATTATGTATTCTTCAAAATCCTTTGTTCCATCTTCTTTTATTATATTTGCACCTATAATTGGAAATTCTGCTACATCCTTTAATCCTACTAGCCTGTCATAACCATAGTTAAAGTCATGATTTCCAGGTACCATAGCGTCAAATCCCATTTCGTTCATAAGCCTTATCATAGTTTCTCCTTGGGATATCGTTACTATTGGCAGTCCATGGATTGTATCTCCAGCATTTAATAGAATTAAATTTGGGTTCTCCTCCTTTAGTTTATTAACCTTTGTTGCCATTCTTCCAAAGCCCATTCCATCATAGTCGCCCTCTTTGATTCTTCCGTGAACATCGTTAACATGAACAATAGTTATTTTCTTTACATTCTCTCCTTCAGCAAAGGCCTTATTCTCCATAGGTACTAAAAGCATACCTAAAACCAATGCTAAGGATAAAAATAAACTAACTATTCTTTTGCTATTTGACCTCACAAACAATCTCCCCTTTCTATAATGGTTTTATTTTTATATAAACAATCAATTAATATATTGATTGTAATATAACCCTCTGATAACGTTTTCACAGAAGTTACTTACCTACCTATAATCCTTTGTATCTATATAATACCATAAAAAGTAAGAATATTCACAAAAATAATAACTTTCTTAAACCGTGCCAGGCACCGTAAAAAAAAGTTATTTGTAATATGTCTGTAATATTCTTCTATAAATCCTTATAAGCTTTAAATCCATAGGATGAATCTGCAGATTTTATTGCATTTATAACTGCTCTCCCCATAGTTTTTGCTGCTAGGGCTCCTACCACATTTATGTCAGCTTCTATTTTCCCTGTGGCCATAGTAAAAATTGTGTCCCCATCAAATATGGTATGGGCTGGCCTTATGGATCTGGCGTATCCGTTGTGAGCCATGGAAGCTAGCTTATTGGCTTCTGATTTAGTAAATATCCCATTAGTGGCCACAACTCCAATAGTAGTATTACCACTAAATATGTTCTTCTTTTCACTATATTTTTGCATTAAAATATTTTCTGTCCCAATTAATGTCTTCCCTTCTTCATCTAATAGCCCTGCTAATATCTCTCCCGTTTCAGGGTCTATTACATCCCCTAAACAATTCACTGCTACTAGAGCACCTACTTTTAAATCCCCTACTTGGAGAGCAAAGGAACCTAGTCCCCCTTTCATAGCCCTATGAGTGCCTAAAAATTTCCCTACAGTAGCCCCAGTTCCTGCTCCTATATTTCCATTAGGACATTCCTTATCCGTTGCATCAACACAGGCCCTATATCCCATCTCTAAATTAGGCCTTACTCTATAATCTCCTACTACTAAATCAAATAACACTGCACTACAGACAATAGGAACCTTTGTTACCTGAACATCAAATCCAATATTTCTTTCTTCCAAATATTTCATAACCCCTGAAGCAGCATCTAACCCAAAAGCAGATCCTCCTGATAAGACTACTGCGTGGATTTTATCTACTAAATTTTGTGGATTTAATAAATCCGTTTCTCTCGTACCAGGAGAGCCTCCTCTAACATCTACCCCGGCTGTTGCACCTTCTTCGGATATAATAACTGTACACCCAGTTCCAGCTTCTAAATCCTCTGCATTACCAACTTTAATACCATCAATATCTGTAAATTGTATTTTTTTCATATGTATAGCCTCCTAAGTTATCTATAGGTTTTATTTTATCATAATAGCTTCCAATGCTTAAAATTAAATTAGCTCCTTTTTGACTTTTATTTTTAACAAATTGACTAAGTCAAAAAGGGGCTATAGTTTTAATTCTTTATTGTTAGAGTTTTAAATAATCCTTTTATTGCTGGATAAATTTGTTTAAACTTTTCATGTTTTATATTATAAAGGTCTACTCTTTCTTTATTGGGTTCTATAGTCTCTGTGATTTTTATAAATGTTTCACAAGCATCCTCCACAGTATCAAATAATCCATATCCTACCGATGCTAAAATTGCTGCTCCATATGCAGGACCTTCGCTTGTATTGACCTTATTTACATTTACATTTAATACATCGGCAATGATTTCACACCATAGTTTACTTTGAGCGCCTCCACCATTTATACTAATATCAGAAATATAAATTCCCATGTCTTTCATTATTTCAAAGGTATCCCTAAGAGAAAAGGCAACGCCTTCTAGTACAGCTCTTGTCATATGTTTTCTTTCGTGTGTCATATCCATACCTATAAAAGTACCTCTTGCATTAGGATCATTGTGGGGGGTTCTCTCTCCCATTAAATAGGGCAAATAAAATACATTGTCATCTATCTCTGCATCTTTAGCCTCGCTTAATATATAGTCAAAATCATTTGACTTATTAATGAACTCCACCCACCATTTCAACGAAGCTGCTGCAGCTAAAGTAACCCCCATTACATGAAATTTCCCATTTGCATGACAAAATGAATGTAATCTGTTTTTTTCATCTATTATAAATCTGTCAGTAGGCGCAAAAACAACACCAGAGGTTCCTAAAGATAACGAGCAAGAATGATGCTTTACAATTCCACCACCAATTGCAGCAACTGCCTGATCTCCCCCACCAATAATAACCTTTACATCATCCTTTAATCCCAATTCAGAGGCTAAATCTGGCTTTATGCTCCCTATTACCTCATAGGATTCATATAGTTTTGGTAATTGAGTTTCATTTACTCCTATAATTTCCAACATATCTAATGACCAAATTCTATTTTTCACATCTAAATATAAAGTTCCAGATGCATCAGACACATCTGTTGCAAATATACCTGTCATTTTATAAGCTAAATAGTCTTTAGGAAGCATTATTCTTCTAATTTTATTAAAGTTTTCTGGTTCGTTTTCTTTAACCCAAAGAATCTTAGGAGCTGTAAAACCGGTAATTGCAATATTTCCAGTCATCTCAGATAATCTATTTTTACCTATATTTTCATTAAGAAATTTACACTGTTTCTCAGTTCTTTGATCATTCCAAAGTATAGCAGGTCTAATAATCTTATCCTCCCTATCAAGCATTACCAATCCGTGCATCTGTCCCCCAAAACTTATGGCCTTAACTTTTTCTGAATCTATCCCCTCTAACAATACCTTAAGTCCATTTATTGTTTGAGTCCACCAATCCTCTGGATTTTGTTCTGACCACAATGGATTAGGGAAAAAAATTGGATATTCTTTATTAATTGATTTCACAATATTCCCTAAGTGGTCCATAGCAATTATTTTTACTGATGTCGTCCCTAAATCTATACCAATAAAATACATAACTTCCCTCTTTTCTTCCCTAAAACTTTACTCCATTCTAATTACAGCTTTCACTACTTTATCCCCATTATTAGCTACATAGTCTAGTGCAATCTTTGTATCTTTAAAATCAAATTCATGGCTAACTATATTCTTAACATTTATCAGTCCACTGGATATTGCATTAATTGCAGTAGGATATAAGTTTCTATAACGGAAAATAGTCTTAATACTTCCCTCTTTATTCATCAATTTCATAAAGTTAAACTCAACTTTATCCTTTGGAGTCATACCTACTAAAACAATTGTACCTCCTGGTTTCACAACATCTGCAGTTTGCTTAACAGTCATTGCTGCACCTGCTGTCTCAATAACAACATGAGCTCCTTTACCATCAGTTATTTCATTAATTCTTTCAATAACATTTATCTTTTGTGGATTTAAGGCATAAGTAGCACCTAATTTTTTAGCAATTTGTAGCCTATTCTCCATCATATCAACAACTATAATATTAGTAGCACCTCTTGCCTTACTTGATAACAAAGTTGAAAGGCCTATACAACCTACTCCAAAAATTACAACTGTATCTCCAAGCTTTACTCCTCCTCGCCTAGTAGCATGTAAACCAACAGAAAGAGGTTCAATCAAGGCCCCTTCTACATAGGATACATTATCAGGCAGTTTAAAGCACATATCTTCCGGATGGGCCACATAATTAGTAAATACCCCATGGTAAGGTGGTGTAGCAAAAAACCTTACATCTGGACAAAGATTATATAATCCAGTTTTACAATATTCACACTGTCCACATGTTACACCTGGCTCCAGTGCCACTCTATCTCTAACTTTTAAGTTTTTAACTCCATTTCCTATTTGAACAACTTCACCAGCAGCTTCATGGCCTAAAATAAAATCACCTTCAACAACAAAATCTCCAATTCTACCATGTTGATAATAATGCATATCAGATCCACATATTCCTACTGCCTTAACTTTTACTAAAACATCTCCTTCATTTATCGCAGGTACAGGTACATCCTTCCATACCATATTATTAGTGCCCTGCATAAATATAGCTTTATTTTCCATTGTAATACCCCCTTAAGCTCAATTGTTATGTCTTATACTTGTATATATTAAATAATTACATCTAATTTCTATGAGAATATGATTCATTGTACTTTTTAAAATTGGTACGTGAAAAGATTCCATTCACGTACCAATTCAATTAATTTACGGGATTATAGTTATTTAATTGCCCCTGCCTTTTTGTGCATTTCTATATATTCCTGAACATTATCTTTTGTTATTAGTGGACAATCAATATCTATATCGATTTGCTCTTCTTCACCAGTTAAAAGTTTATTAACTGTGTCTAATAAAGCTTCTGCTAAATCATAAGCACTTTGTAAACTTGTAGAAGTCATTAAACCTTCCTCAATTAATAAGGTTGCTTCCGCAGTCCCATCAACACCATAAGCTAAAATGTTCTCAAAAGCTGGATTATCTTTAATAACCTCTATAGCTCCTGCTGCCATATTGTCATTCATTGATATTATAGCATCTATTCTATCATTAGCTTGAACCCAAGTTTCCATATAATCCATAGCTTCATCCTTGTTCCAGTTTGCAATTTCATTTCCAACAATTGTTACATCAGGACGTTTTGCAAAGAATTCTTCTTCCCAGCATTTATACCTTTCATCAGCGTGGAAGTTTCCAGGAGGCCCTTTTAATACAACAACATTCCCATTTTCAGGAACCTGTTCAACAGCTAAATCTGCATTTACTTTTGCCTGCATATATGGGTCCGCATCTACAGAAGAAGCTCCTTCTAAATTATCAATACGTGCATTGGTAGTTATTGTTACTATTCCTGCCTCAACTGCTTTTTCTGCATATGGTCTTTGTGCTTCGCCATTGTTTGGTTGTATTATAATTGCATCATACTTATTACTAATTGCATTTTCAATTAAGCTATTCTCTGTATCGTCTGAAGCCTGACCATCAAATACATCCAACTCAATATTATCGTATTTTTCCGCCTCTTCCATAACTGCATTTGCTAGCCATGCTGCAAATGAATCTGCTTGGGCACGAGCTATATACGCTACCCTAAATGCCTCTTCACCTTCGCCCTTGTTATCAGCTGGCTTACTACATCCTACTACTAAAGATGTAACAAGAGCTAATATTAACAATAATGCTAAAGACCTTTTCATTTTTTTTCCCCCTTATATTTTTATACCAAAATAGATTCCTCTATTATTGGCTATTTTGGTTCGGCACTACTAATCTTACCCTTTGTTTCTCTGCTCTTTGCCCATATATCATAACTAACTGCTAAAGCTATAATAGCACCCCTGACAACTTGTTGTAGATATGAATCTACACCAACCATAACCATTATATTGTCTAAAAAACCAACTATGAAGGCACCAGCTAAAGTACCAAAAGCTGTACCAACTCCCCCTGTAAAACTTGTTCCTCCTATTACTGCTGATGCTAAAGCCTTAGATTCGTAACCTATAGCCCCATTAGGCATACCACCATTAACACGAGACATAAATAAAACTCCACTAATTCCAACTAATATTCCATTTATAATAAACGCTTTCATTTTTATTTTATCTACATTAATACCTGACGCATTAGCAGCTTCTTCATTACCTCCTATTGCATAAATAGATCTGCCAAATACAGTATACTTCAATAAATACCAAGTTACTATTAATGTTATTATGAGAAAAATAACTGGTGTAGGTACACCAAGTATCCGTCCCTGACCAAATATTATGTAATCTCCAATTTGATAAATATTTTGACCTTTTGTATATAAAAGTGCAGCACCTCTGGCCATAGTTTGCATTGATAAAGTTGCAATAAAAGGTGGAACTTTAAACTTAGTAATTACAATTCCATTTATTATATTACAAATAACACCTATTACTATTGCAACAATAAAAGAAAATAATAATGAACCTGTGCTAACATATGTGGAAACTGAAAGAACTCCAGCTAAAGCTAATACTGATCCTGATGACAAATCTAGCATACCAGATATGATCAATATAGTTTGACCAAATGCTAAAATAGTTCCTACAGCAATTTGTGTTGAAATATTCCTTAAATTTTCTGCTGTAACAAAATTTTCATTGGCAATCCAACTTACGAGAAATAATGCTACTAGTACTAAGTAAATACTATACTTACTTATAAAACTTGACCTTGTTTTGCCCATTTTTCTTCTGCTCATATTATCAACTCTCTTTCCTTTTTAGCTGCAGTAGCATACGTCATAATATTTTCTTGTGTAAATTCATCTCTATTTAACATACCCGTAATGCTACCCTTGGCCATTACATATATTCTATCGCACATTCCAATTAGTTCAGGTAATTCCGATGATACCATTATAATTGCCTTTTTCTCCTTTGCAAGTTCCATCATTAACTTATAAATTTCATATTTTGCTCCTACATCAATTCCCCTAGTAGGTTCATCTAATATTAAAATATCAGGATCTGTAATCATCCATTTTGCTAATACTACTTTTTGCTGATTTCCTCCACTTAGCGTTTCCACCAAAGTCTCTAGGCTAGGAGCTTGCACATTCATTCTTTCACAAATATCTGTAACTGTTTCAACTTCTTTTTTAAAATTAAGTCTCCCACCACTTATAAATTTCTTCAAACTAGATAGGGATACGTTTTCCTTAACATTACGAACAGGAATAATACCATATCTACGCCTATCTTCAGACAGCATTACCATTTTCTTATCAATGCTAGTCCTTACGTTTTTAATATCTACTTCCTCACCTTTAATTATTATCTTTCCTGATTTATATTCATCAAGACCAAATAGAGATCGCATTACTTCAGTTCTGCCAGCACCCATTAAACCTGCAAAACCAACTATTTCTCCTTCACGAACATAAAAGCTTATATCTTCAAATTTTTCTTTATCCGTTAAACCATTAACTTCAAGTATGACTTCCCCAAGTTCAATCTCTTCCTTAGGATAATTATTATCTAATTTTCTTCCTACCATTTGAGATATAATAGTTTCCATATCGTAATCTTCCTTAAGTCGAGAATCTACTACACTACCATCTCTAAATACTGTAATTTCATCAGCAATTTGGAAAATTTCATCCATCTTATGGGATATATATATAATACATGTACCACGTTCTCTTAATTCATTAATCTTATTAAATAATATTTGGATTTCGTGTTGAGTTATCGCCGAAGTAGGTTCATCCATTATAATAATATCCGAATTATAGGAGATAGCCTTTAATATTTCCAACATTTGTATATCAGATACAGTAAGATTTTTAAGTTTGGTCCCTGGAGAATAATCTAAATTCTCCTCTTCCAATAATTTCAATGTACGTTTCCTAATTTCAGGCCAATCTATATTTCCATACTTCCCAGTTGGCCAATTCCCCACAAACAAACTCTCTTCAATAGTCATTTCGGGAATATAGTTTAACTCCTGGAAGATCATAGCTATACCAAGTTGTCTTGCTTCTATAGGGCTGTTAATTTCCACTACCTTTTCATCTATTAAAATTTGTCCTGCATCTTGTTTATAAATACCATTAATTATCTTCATCAATGTAGATTTACCAGCACCATTTTCACCACATATGGCATGGACTGTTCCTTTCCTTACGGCAAAGCTAACATTATCTAAAGCCTTAACCCCAGGAAAGGATTTTTCAATATTAGAAACCCTTAACTTTACGCTCTGACTCATGGCCTATTCCATCCCCCTCATTCCTATCCTTATTTCATCTTAGCCTCTTCAATTAACTACCTTAGCTTACTTACATAACCGTTTCTCCTGTTATCCTAATTGCCTATGTGCCGTAGTCTCCCTCTGTATCAGCTCAGTTTCTATAAGATATTCTTTAATATCTACTTCTTCTTTGTTTATCAACTTAATTAACAATTTAACCGCCAAAGTCCCTAATTCTTTAATTGGTTGATTAATAGTGGTTAAAGAAGGATGTAATAGCTCTCCAATAAAACTATTGTCAAATCCAATAATCTGTATTTGATTAGGAATTACAATCCCTCTTTCTTTTAAAAACTTCATTACCACAGCTGCTGCAATATCATTAAAAACAAATATTCCATCGTAATCTTCAATGCTTTTTATACCACTTAAATTTTGCTCCAGCATTTCAACATGAAAATCACTTTCAAATTCAACAATATCTACCTTAATATTTTTTTCCTTAGCACCATCTAAAAATCCTTTACATCTTCTTTCAGTGGCTTCAAAGGCCTTTGGACCTTTTATATGAAGTATATTTCTACATCCCTTTTCATATAAATGTTCAAAAGCCATTCTTCCTCCATTATAGTTATCAGAAGCTACAATAGGAATAGAAGGTAAAATATGATTTTCAAAAGAAACTACCGGAATTTGAATATTTAAGTATTCTTCTTTGCATTGACTCCTTAAAGCTATAATTCCCTCAACTCTATAACTTTTCAATACCTCCAGATACTTTGCTTCCTTTTCCTTATTATCTTCTGTATTACATAGAAACAATGTATATCCCATTTTTTCAGAATATTTTTCAATAATAGTAGTAATTTGATTGAAAAATGGATTTGATATATTTGGAATCATTAAACCTATAATTTTGGACTCCTTGGTGAAAATTGCTCTCGCTAAAGCATTAGGTGTATAGTTTAAATTATCGATTTCCTTTTGAATTTTTTGTTTTGCATCATCACTTACATATCCTGTATCATTTATATATCTAGATACCGTTGCAATTCCTACTCCAGCTCTCTTTGCTATCTCTCTAATATTTGGCATAGTATTTTCAACCTCTGTCTATTTTTATATTTTAATGTTTTATTTTAAGTTAACTTTGTGAAACATGTTCCATGTTTAGATGGAATGATGTGGAACATGTTTCATGTTTATTATAACATTAGTTTCCACTTTATGTCAAGAACATTTTCCTTCCCAATTAAAATCAAATCTATTTATCTTGCCCATACCTAAACTTTACAAACTCCTTCATTGCCTCAATATTATCATGGCTTAAAGGTATAGGCTTTCCACCAGTAGCTCTAATTAATTGGTAGATCTCAGCAGTTACTTCCAAAACCTTAGCAACCTTAAATGCTCCTTCCATATTTTCCCCTACACAAACAGCACCATGAGATTGTAATAGGCAAGCATTCGCTTCCTTTCCTAGGGCTTTTATACATTCATCAGCAAGTTCCACTGTCCCAGGCAATGCATATTTTGAAGTCTTTACAGTATTGCCTAAGGTTTGTGCAGCTTCATCAATTAATAATGGAATATCCTCTCCCATACATGAAAACACCGTAGAATATATAGGATGGGTATGGACAACAGCATTCACCTCTGGTCGATTTCTATAAATACTTAAATGTAATTCCTTCTCTATAGTAGGCTTTCTAATCCCTTCCACTATTTCACCCTTAATATTACATACCACAACATCATCAGGAGTACAAATCAAATAATCCATTCCACTTGGGGTCAAATATATTAAATCCGTCTCCGGATCCCTAGCACTAATATTTCCCCATGTTTCTATTGTAAAACCTTCGTTATACATCTTTTTACCTGATTCAATAATTAATTTTTTATAATCCACAACTATCCATCCTTCCATAATAACTTTCTTTTTTCGTGCCAGGCACGATTTGAGAAAGTTATTTGTAATATATTTGTAATATAAATATAAATGTAGAAAACAGTGGAAACTAGGCACGTTAGTCCTCACTGTTTTTAACAAATCCAACAACAGATGCTAAAATAGCTACACTTACCCAACCAAGCCCATATTGGGATAAGGGAAAAACATTGTATAGTTTCTCTAAAGTAATTGGTCTCTGTCCAAACATATGTAGATAACTTAATAGACATTCAAAGCTTCCCCAAATAAAAGCAGCTATTGCACTATATTTCATAGAGATTAATCCTCTTTTTTTATTGATTAAATCTGGGATTAATCCATAATATAAAGTGAGAACTATAGCTGGAGGATATACTGCTTTTAATATAGGTTCTGTAATTTTGATTATAGTACCTAATCCTGCGGAGCCAACTATAGCACTAATTAAAAGGGTTAATGTTACAGCCTTTTTATAATTTATTTTTTCTTTACTTATTTCTACAATGAATTCAGAAGTAGCTGCACTAATCCCTGTAGCTGCAGATAAAGCTGCAAATAATAATCCAATACTAAAAATCATCCCTCCAAAGGGTCCCCACAATTCCATAACTACCTGAGCATATAGAGCAGAGTACTTTAATTCATTAAATAAATCTCCTGTGAAAGATCCTAATAACATATGGCCTAAATGGGTTATTGTAAGTATTCCTGTTCCTATTAAACCAATTAATAATAGGTATTTATCTCTATTTTGTTCTTTTACACCTTTTAATTTCAAATTATTGATAATGATTACACCAAATATCAAAGCACAGGGAAGTTCCATAGTAGCATAACCTTGTAAAAATCCATATACAAAGGCTGGACTATCATAAACTTTTGGTCGCCAGGAATCTATAGGAGATATAAATCCCTTTATAAAAACTCCTATTACAGTAATTAATAATATTGGCAATAGTATTTTACTTAACTTGTCCACAGTATTCTCCGGGTTAGATACAAACCAATAGACTATTATATAATAAATAATAGAAAAGATTAATGCTGGCAATATATTTGATGGCCTAAAATTGCTTATCTGCAAAAAGGCTTCCCAAGCTGCAGCACTCATCCTAGGAATAAGGAACAAAGGTCCTAGTACTATTATAGTTATACTACAAAATATATTAGCAAATTTTTTTGAAACCCTTGTGGATATACTATAGAATGTCCCCTTTCCCCTTGATAAAGCAATATATCCTAATAAAGGAAAAAATACTCCCGTTATATATGCACCTAAAAAAGCAGGGAATACGGAGCTACCACTTTCTTTCCCCCAAGTCATAGGCCAAATCATACTGGAAGCCCCAAAATGCATGGAAAACAGAGCTCCCCCCATTAGGAATAGTTGACCTATAGTTAAATCCTTCTTCTCCATATGCCAGCCCCTTTCTATGATAACTTTCCTAAATCGTGCCAGGCACCAACCTTAATTTAGGTTTATGATAGGAGTGCCTGCTAAGGCCATTTTTGCAAGTTATTTGCAATATTAATTATATACTTCTATATGTATATCCAAAATCCTTCTTTATACATGATTTTATTTAAACAACCCCCTTTTTAATGCTAAGCACTAAAAAGGGGGTTGTACCACTATCTTATAGCTGTTACCTTGACTAACAATGCCCTATCTGCTGGGAATCCAGATATAGGATCTAGCATTTCATTATCCGTAAGTTGATTGGCATTTGCATCATCCCAACCATGGGGAATCAAAATCGTTGTGGGAAGTACGTCTTCTGTTACTTGAGCCTTTAATTCTATTTTTCCTCTTAAGCTCTCAACTTTAACCATATCTCCATCTTTAATGCCTTTCCTTTCTGCTGTTTGAGGATTGATTTTAACTTTTGCCTCTCTTTCGCCCTTATAATCATTAATGGATTTTATATTTCTATACCTTGAGTGATAATATTCTAAATACCTAGCCCCTGTAGATAACACTAAAGGATATTCCTTGGCCAAATCCCCAGTGGATAATGGGCTTTCGGATGGTTCATAGTATATAGGCAATGGATCATATCCTGCCTTCTTTAAAGTTTCAGAGTATATTTCTACCTTTTTAGAAGGGGTCTTGAACCCATTCTTCTCATATTTCTTCTCTTCGAAATCTCTATACTTATATCCATAATCTATATCCATCATCTCTTTAAA
>JAAZMG010000167.1 GCA_012798935.1 Tissierellia bacterium
CATGTATTAAGATGTGATATAACAACAGAAGTATCTCCATTAATAGGAACTGAAAAACAATCTGAAGAATTGGTTAAATACTTTTTAGATGAGTTTGAGGGGGATCCATCAAAGATTTGGGAATCTAACTTATTTGGTAAATCCTTATATGATTTAGTTAACGAACAGTTACAAGGCAAGTTAAATACAATGCCTGAGGAGGTTAGACATAAGACAAGAAGGGCTTTAGAGAGAATAATAAATGATGGAAGCGGAGGGCTAATCTGCATTATTATTTAAAACAAATGAACTATAAAAAGCAGCTAAAGTGGCTTAGCTGCTTTTTGATGTGTCCTTTTACTCAAAAAATGGTCGGGATGACTGGATTTGAACCAGCGGCCCCAAGTCCCCCAGACTTGTGCGCTACCATACTGCGCCACATCCCGTAATTGACAAATTATATTATATATCATAAGTCTTAATTTGTAAAGTGGGTTTCACCGACGGAATAGTCGTGATATACTTAATATAAAACTAAACATTTTATGGAGGTAGATTTTGTATTGATTATATATATTCAAAGAGTTTTATTTGTGTTATTATTAGCTAATATATTAGGGTATATACTAGTTGTATTAAAAGAAAAAATTTATTTAAAAAACAATATGATAGTTATTGATAAAAAAAATGTAACTCAAAATCATTTAGAAGAGGCAGATATGAAAGAGTTTATCCTTGATGGGACTAGGGTAAAATCTGGAGATGAGATAAAAGTGGTTACAATAGCTAAGGAGAAAATAGAGGGCATTCTAATAGGGGCTATTAAAAAAGAAAGGGCAATATTATTGGTAACCCACAATGATCAGATTAAAAAATTTGATATTGATAATATTTTAAAATTTAAAGTAGTAAGTAAATATGGTAAATTTTTTTGAACAATTAAAATATTTTATTTATAAGAAGGAATATTATGTTTTATGGAGAAACCTATATAGTATAGGATAGTAAGGGTGATTTAAATGTCCCAAGAGGAAAGGAAGTTAAGAAGAAAGAAGAAAAAAAAGTGGCGATTAATTCTAATAGGTTTTGTTTTCATATATTTATTTTTTAGAAGTACTCCATCTTTATTTGCAATCCGGTTTAAAACCATTTTACCTGAAAAGAAGATTATAGAAGATAAAATTCAAACAGAAGCTATAGTAGTTAAAAAAGAAAATTTATATAGAGCTGATGGAGAAGGAAAGATTGAAATAGTCAGTAATGAAGGAGAAAGAGTAGCTAGAGGAACTAAAGTTGCTAAATTGACACTACTTAACGATACCTCTACTTTGAATCAAGAATTAGGGGAGTTGGATAGGAAAATTGACATGTTAGCTAAAGCAGAGAAGGACAAGTTATTCATCTATGATAACGAGCAAAAGGATATTAGTGGAGAAAATACATTGATCGATCAAAGCTTGGAAAGCTTAAGAAAAAAGCGACAAGAGCTTGCTAACCAAATCTATAGTAATATTATGAATTATTTTTCTAAAGAGGCTGGTATTTTATCTTTTAAGATTGATGGATACGAAGAAATATATTCCTTCAATCATAAGGAAGATTATAATTACTCGGATTTTAAACAAGTAGCTGATAAACAGAAAATAGTAAAAGATAATAATCATGTTAAGGCAGGAGAACCTATTTTTAAAATTATAGACAATTTTGAATGGTATATGATTATAAAACTAGAAAATATTAAGGACATTAGCCCATATAAGGAAGGGGATCCTATTTTACTAACGGGGGATCAAATAGAGGGTGAACTAAAAGGTTATATTGAAAAGGTAAATAGGGAAAAAAATAAGGGATTAATTTTATGTAAATTCAATTCAGATTTCCATAATTATTATGATAAAAGACATATGAAAGTTAATATAATTAAGTACAAGCATGAAGGTTTTAAAATTCCAACTAAAAGTATAGTTGAAAAGGATGGTATAAAAGGTGTCTATATAAAAGATATTAGCGGAATAATAAAGTATAAACCAATAGAAATTTTAAAAGAAGAAGATAAGGTAACCTATATAAAATATGGGGATAAAAACAATAATATAGAAGTAAAAGGAAGTGATACACCTATTAAGACTGTTACAATATTCGATGAAATCCTTCTAAATACCATAAATATAAAAGAAGGAATGATAATTAATTGACATCAAGGAGGGGAATATAATTATTAAGGATAATTTATTAATCATAGAAGAAAATATAGAAAAAGCGTTGCAAAGATCTGGTAGGATAGGTGAAAAGGTTCATCTTATTGCAGTAACTAAAACTGTTGAGGTGGATAGAATAAACCAGGCTCTTGAACTAGGATTAAAAAATATTGGAGAAAATAGAGTTCAAGAATTAGTAAAAAAGTACGATATTATTGGTAATAGGGCAAATTATCATATGATTGGACACTTACAAACTAATAAGGTAAGAAATATTATTGATAAAGTTTGTCTAATTCATTCACTAGATCGATTATCCTTGGCTAAGGAACTAAACAAAAGGGCTAAGAAACAGGATTTAATAATGGATGTGTTAATTCAAGTTAATGTAGCTGAAGAAGAAAGTAAATATGGACTGAAGGTTGATGAAGTCATTCCTTTCTTAGAAAAGATATTGAAGTATGATAATATTAAAGTTAAAGGATTGATGACTATAGCACCTTTTGTAAAGGATCCTGAAGAAATTAGATGGGTTTTTAGAGATTTAAGAAAATTAAGTGAAGTCATTAGTAGTAAAGGTTACGAAGGCGTAAAAATGGAATTTTTATCAATGGGTATGACCAATGACTATGAAATAGCAATTGAAGAGGGGTCAAACATGATAAGAATTGGAACGGGATTGTTTGGTAAAAGAAATTAAAATATTGGGAGGGATATTATGGCGGATTTTATGAATAAGCTTAAGTACTTTATAGGAATTGACGATCTAGATATTGATGATGAATATGAGGATTATGAAGAAGATGAACTTGAAGAGTTACCGGTTAATACAAGAACAAAGCGTATGAATAATAAGGTAGTAAATATTCATACAGCTGGCAATATGAAAGTATCAATTCATGAGCCGTTAAACTATGAAGATGCTCCTAAAATCGTTGATGATTTAAAAATGAGAAAAACCGTTGTGGTAAATTTAGAACAGTTAGAATCAGGGATAAAAAGACAGATATTTGATTTCATAAATGGGGGATTGTATTCTCTTGAAGGGAGTATACAGAAGGTTAGTAAAGATATATTTATACTTGCACCAAGCAATGTAGAGATTGACGGTAATATAAGGGATGAGTTAAAGAATAAAGGAGTTTTTAATTGGTAAAATATCCAAGGATAAGAGGTAAATAACATGCTTACTTTATATAGAGCTATAAATATTTTATTTAATATTATTGAAACATTGATTTTTATTAGAATAATATTGTCATTTTTAAATATTGGTCCTTATAATCCAATAGGAAGATTTGTATATGAATTAACAGAACCTATTTTAGGACCAGCAAGGGAATTAATATATAAATTAGGAATAAATACTGGAATGTTTGATTTTTCGCCTTTATTAGCAATACTCATTCTTAGAATTATTTCTAGAGTTTTAAGGAATATACTTTTTTAGTTGATGGTGATATTGTTGAGATTAGATAAAGAAAGATATATGGAACATATAAGAGATAAGGATCAGATTATGAATATGAGAAGGGTTTTAGATAAAATCGAAATCGTATTAGAGAAACATATTATTCAATCTACAGATTTTATGGATCCTTATGAAAGAAAACTGGCTAGGTCTATTTTGAACCAATTTACAGAAATATCATATAGAGAGTCAGGTGGTTTTAAGGAAGCTGAAAGAAAGATTATATTAATTTATCCTGATTATTATCAATATGATGATATATCTATTCCTATATCATCTTTGGTAGTAGAGGGATATATTGACAGATTATCCCATCGGGATTTTTTAGGTGGGATTCTTAGTTTAGGAATAAATAGAGAGAAAATAGGGGATATATTAATACATGAGAGTTGTGTTCAAATAATAGTTAAAAATGAAATTTTTGAATTTGTTTTAATTAACTTAAAAAGGGTTGGTAAAGAAAGAGTTGATGTAAAACAAATTCCACTAGAAGACTTAGAATTAGGGAAGATAGATTATAAGGATATATGGACTACTATACCTTCCCTTAGATTAGATGCACTGATCAGTAGCGGATTAAATTTATCTAGAAATGAGAGTCAAAGACTAATTGAATCTAGGAAGGTTAAAGTCAATTGGGAACCCATTGAAAGGGTATTTAAAGATGTTAAAGAAGGGGATATGATTTCAGCAAAAGGTTACGGTAGATTCATATTAGATATAATAGAAGGCATTAGTAGAAAAGGGAGAATAAAGGTAAAGCTTAGATTATTAAAATAAATGGAGTGAACTATATGATAACACCCCTTGATATTCAAAACAAAGAATTTAAAAAAGCTTTTAGAGGATATAAAGAATCAGAAGTTGATCAATTCTTAGATGATATTATAGATGATTATGAAAGTCTGTATAAAGAAAATTTAGAGTTAAAAGATAAAATCCTTGTATTAAGTGAGCAAATAAAACAGTATAATAATTTAGAGGAAACTTTAAAAGATACTCTTATAGTTGCTCAAAGTACAGCTGATGAAGTAACAAGTTCAGCTAGGCATAAGGCTCAACTAATTGTTGAAGATGCAGAAATGACTGCTAAAAAATTAATAGATGCTGCAGATGATGAGGTTAGAAACATTAGAAAAGAATATGAATATCTGAAAAAAGAAATATTTATATTTAAAACCCGATATCAATCTTTTATTGAAGCACAACTAATTACTTTAGATGAATTTTATGCAAAAATAGAAGGTCATGATATCAATATAAGTAGTCACGAAGACACAGGGGACTACATAAAGGACTCAGAGGAAACAGATTTAGAATCACAAGATATAAATTTAGAAAGAAGTGTTGATGATTTGGGGGCCTAGCCCCTAATTTTTATGAAGTAGTGGAGGAATGTTCATGGCAAATAAGATAAAAATAGATGATGAATTGGTGATTAATGATGGAGAATTTACCATTATTGCAGGCCCTTGTGCTGTTGAAAGTGAAAAACAAATGGAGTCTATTGGTAGTTTTTTAAGTAAAATGGAAGTTAAAATAATAAGAGGTGGAGCTTTCAAACCAAGAACTAGTCCTAAATCTTTCCAAGGACTAGGTATTGACGGTTTAAAAATACTAAAGGATATTAAAGATTTTTATGGGTTTAAGGTGGTTTCCGAAATAATGGATCCAAGGGATATTGAAAAAGCCTATGATTATATAGATATTTGTCAAATTGGTTCAAGAAATATGCAAAACTATTCGCTTTTGAAAGAAGCAGGCAGAATAGGAAAGCCTATATTATTGAAAAGGGGTATGTCTGCTACTTTAGATGAGTGGATGAAAGCCTCAGAATATATCAAAATGGAGGGAAATGAAAATATAATTTTATGCGAAAGAGGCATTAGAACCTTTGAGAATTATACAAGAAATACATTGGATTTAATGAGTGTTCCTATTATGAAATCAAAAACTAACTATCCTGTTATTGTAGATCCTAGTCATGGCACAGGAAGGAGAGAATTAATACTTCCAGCAACAAGAGCAGCTTTAGTTTTAGGTGCAAATGGAGTGATTATAGAGGTTCATCCTCAGCCAGATAAAGCTTTGTCAGATGGAGCCCAATCTTTAAATTTTGAGGAATTTGAAGTTTTATTGAAGGAAATTAGAAAACTAAAGGGACAGATGTTAATTAACTAGTAAATAAAACCCCTGTATTCTCATAATATATACTAAAGAATATAGAAATGGGGGGTTTTTATGCTAGATTCTAATATAGATAGATATGATGATGAGCTACTATTCTTTTTTATTTTACTTACTCATATTTGGGGAGCAAAATATAATAAAGAAAGTCTTCTTTTCTTCTTACTAATACTAATTATATATTCATATTAATCTAAATATCTGGAATATATAATATGAATGGTAAATATGGATATGGGCATATTATTATCAGATTGGTTTTATATCTAATGTAGGAGGAGAAGGATGGATAAGGATAAAAAACTTTTTTTAAGAAGAAGGCTTTTGGAGGAGAGAAAAAAAGTACTAGACACTATGGATAAGATGAACAGTAGTGATAAACTTGATTCTATGGATAAATATCATTCTGAGCTGTCTTTTTATGATAATCATCCAGCTGATTTAGGAACTGAAATGTTTATGATGGAGCAGGATAGGGGATTGATAAACAGATTGAGGGATACTCTTTACAAAATAGATACCTCTATTGAAGAATTGGAAACTGAAAAATATGGAATATGCATAAGTTGTGGTAAACAAATAAATGAAGAAAGATTAGAATTAATACCCTATACAAATTTATGTATTGAATGTTCAAAGGAGAATATACCTTTAGATCAAATAGGAGAAGCTGGACTTGAAGAAGATAGTATAAATCCCTTTATCAAAGGTAATAAAAGGGGAGTTGAATTTGATAGGGAGGATAGCTATCAAGAGGTTGCAAGATATAACAAAGTAGAAAAAGACCCGTCCTTTTCTACTGGGGATAATATAGGAGTATATGATGAAGAGGATAGCGGTACAGTAGAGGAAGTTGAAAAGATATCCCAAGATTATTATGATGAAACTAATAAACAGGATAAATGAGAAAGATGCTCTAATATAATCTTAAAATATTAGGGCAATTTTTCATTGTATTCTATGTTTTTATGAAAAATTTAAACCTATCTTGTAATAAACCTAATTATCATTTAGAATAATATTATAAAAGCAACAAAATAAGGGGGAAAAAAATTGCTATTTTTAATTACAATACTAATTATAGTATTAGATCAAGTTAGTAAATATGTAGCTGTAAAATATTTAAAAGGTAACAGTCCATATATAATAATTAAGAATTTTTTTCAATTACATTATGTAGAAAATTATGGAGCAGCTTTTGGTATATTACAGAACAGGAAGATTTTTTTTGTTATAATAACTTCTATAGTGATTGTGGGTATTATTTTTTTTCTAGTTAAAAGTTCTTACGGTTTAAATAGAATGATGGAAATAGCATTGGTTATATTGTTGGGAGGGTCAATAGGTAATTTAATAGATAGAATTAGGCTAGGTTATGTAGTAGATTTTATTAGTGTTAAATTTGGAAAAGGGTATGATTTCCCTGTATTTAATATTGCAGATATGGCCATAGTTATAGGAACATTTTTAATAATGGTTATGATACTGCTAAATAGATACGAGGCATAAGGAGGATATAATGGATTTGCGGAAAATATATGTATTTGGGGAAGATGAAGAAAGATTGGATTCCTACCTTGCAAAAGAAATGGAGGAGTTTTCAAGAACCTATATACATAAATTAATTAAAAGGGGATTAGTTTTTGTTAACGGTAAAAAAGCTAAACCAAGATATATAGTGAAAGAAGGAGACTTTATACAAATAGAAATCCCAACTCCCAAAAAAATAGAGCTAATACCGGAAAATATACCTTTAGATATTATATATGAGGATAAAGATATTGTAATAGTGAATAAACCTAAAAATATGGTTGTTCATCCAGCCCATGGAAACTATTCGAAAACTTTAGTAAATGCCCTTTTATACCATGTTGATAAATTATCATCAGGTACTAATCCCTTAAGGCCGGGTATAGTACATAGGTTGGATAAGGATACATCTGGATTATTAATGGTTGCTAAAAATGATGAAGCTCATAGGATATTGTCGAAACAGTTAAAAGAACAAATTGTAAAGAGAACGTATATAGCCTTAGTCTACGGTATATTAGATATAAAAGAAGCAATTATCAATGCACCTATAGGTAGGGACCCAATAGATAGGAGAAGAATGGTGGTTATTGATAAAAATAGCAAAGAAGCTATTACATATTATAAGGTTTTGGAAGAATTTAGAGAATATACTTTATTGGAAGTATCTTTGCAAACAGGGAGAACCCATCAAATTAGGGTTCATATGAACTATATAGATCATCCTATTGTTGGTGATTTAGTATATTCAAATAGGGAAAATGAATTTGGTATAAGGACTCAACTTTTACATGGAAGGAATTTAGGTTTTATTCATCCAAGTAGCGGTAAATACATGGAATTTGAGGCTGAACCTCCCCAAGATTTTGAAAAAATTATTAAATTATTAGAAGAAAGGAGAAGGAGGACAAGTTGAGAACAAAAGCAATTATCTTAGATGAAAAGGCTATTCAAAGGGCAACTACAAGAATTGCCAATGAGATTATTGAAAGGAATAAGGGTATAAAAGGAATAGTATTAGTAGGTATTAAGACAAGAGGTATCCCTTTTGCGAAAAGGTTAGCTGAGAAGATCTATGAAATAGAGGGACAAGAAGTACCAATTTTAACTTTAGATATTACTTTATATAGAGATGATCTAACAGAAATTTATAAAGAACCTGCGGTGAAGGATAAGGTAACTGATGAAAATATAGATGGAAAAATTGTGGTTTTAGTAGATGATGTAATATTTACTGGTAGAACTGTTAGGGCTGCTTTAGATGCATTGGTAGATATGGGTAGACCAAGTAAAGTTCAGTTAGCCGTTCTTATAGATAGAGGTCACAGGGAACTTCCTATACGACCTGATTACGTGGGAAAAAATGTTCCCACTTCTAAAAATGAAATAGTAGATGTTAATTTTAAGGAAGTTGACAATTTAGATCAAGTTGTTATAAATGAAAAAAAGTAGAGAATTTATTCATCTACTTTTTCCATTTCTTCAACTTGTTTTCTGCTTGGGGTTACAAAAATTGTATTGAAATTTTCGTAAATAACCATTCCTGTTTTAGCTTTTTTTGGTTTCTTAACATTTTTTCTTTTAGTATAATCTACAGGAACGTTGGTAGAAACCTTTCCTTTACTATAATAAGCTGCTAGGATAGCTGCTTGTTCTAAAGTTGTACCTGGTATATCTTTATTTTCACCTTTGACGATAACATGACTGCCAGGCATATTTTGAACATGAAGCCATAGATCCTCTTTATGAGCAAATCTTAAAGTTAAATAGTCATTTTGTTTGTTGTTTTTACCCACATAAATATGGAAATCATCTGACGAAATATAATGATAGGGTTTGGATATAGGATCTTTCTTTTTTCTCTTTTTAATTTTACCTTTTAAATATCCTTCTTTAATCAACTCTTCTTTGATTTCATCTAATTCTATTAACTCTGTACAATTATCTATACTATTTAGAACATTTTCTAGATAATCTATTTCCTCTTTGGTCTCAGGTATTTGGCTTAATAATAGGGAATGGGCATTTTTAAGTTTTGAGTATTTTTTATAGTATCTTTGAGCATTTTTAGCTGGTGAATATTTTTTATCAAGGGGTATTTTTATTTTTTCCATAGTTTCTGTATAGAAATTTTCTAATTCAACTTCACCTACACCCTTTTCTATCCTATATATATTTGCTGATATTAGATCCGCATAGACTTTATATTTTTTCCTATCCTGACTTTCTAATAATTCATTCTTTTGTTTAGAAAGCTTATTTAAAGATCTATCTAATTTTGTTTGAATAGACTTTTTTATGGACTGGGATTTTTGGGAAATTCTATCTAAAGTATCATTTCTTATATAGTATTTATCTAAAACTTCACTAATAGAATCTAAATATATTTTGTTTTCATTTCCAAATTGATTTATATCAAGGGCGTGAAAAGATAGATAGTTATCACCATAAGTATTTTTAATCAATACAGGATTAAACTTGCTTTCCTTTATATTTTGAATAATAGATGAAAATGAGTTAAATAATGATTTTCTTTCTTCAAAAGTTAAACTTCCTACTGGTCTATCTATATCAATCTCTGAAATAAAGCATATTTCTTTACTAATTAATGGACTTAGTCCTAAGTAGTTAGTATAGAAAAATTTATATATTTTTGCATTATTGCTACTCTTATTAAGCAATCCATGGAACTGATTTTCATTTAAATCCAAAGGATCTAATTTATTACCTATTTGAGGATATTCATATTTTATACCTGGTAAAACCTGTCTTATACGACTCATATCATGGCTAACCCTTTTAATTGAATCTATTATTTTGCCGGAGGTTTTATCTATTAGGATAATATTGCTATGTCTACCCATTATTTCAACTAAAAGTCTTTTTTCTGAGGGTAGACCTAACTCATCTATAGAGCTTATATCAATAAAAACAACTCTATCCATAAAGAATTGTTCTATATTTAATATTGTTCCTCTAGTTAAATGTTTTCTAAGAAGCATACAAAACATAGGTGGAGTCGATGGATTTGATATAGTATGATCCGTTAGGTAGATTCGAGGATTATTACTACTGGCTGATATAATAAGTTTATTGTTTTTACCTTTACTATAGATATTAAGCAAGATTTCATCTTTTTCATGTTGATAAATTTTATCAATGCGTCCACCTAAAAGGGTATCCTTTAATTCTTTTACAATAGCTCTTGTAACTATTCCATCTAATGACATATATATTCCTCCATTATTAGTAGTAATAGAATTATATCATTTTATACTAAATAAACAAACTGATATAATATATATAAATTTAAATATTAAATCCTTGTAACAATCTATAGATTATTTTATTAAAAAATATTATAATTCTTATTTAATCCGTAATTAGCTTTATAAAGTAGGATAATCCATTGACACTAATGAATAATTTGGTATTATAGATTATGATGAAGGGAGCGATATAAATGATTAAAAGTATGACTGGATTTGGGAGGGGAGAAAGTACAGACGGAGTACATAATTTTAATGTTGAGATTAAAACCGTTAATCATAGATATAATGATATTCTTATAAAGATGCCAAAACATCTTAGCTATTTAGAAGAAAAGATTAAAAGAATAATTAAAGATAGAATCAATAGGGGAAGAGTAGAAATATATATAAATTTAGAATATATTGGCGAATCAGGAATAGAGGTAAAGGTTGATATTCCTTTAGCTAAAGCCTATAAAGCTGGATTAGAGGCATTAATTAATGAGTTGACGATTGACGAGGATGTTAAGCTATCTCATATACTTGGGGTTTCAGAAATAATTAAAACTGAAAGAAAAGAATTAGATGAAGATATAATTTGGAATTGTTTAGAAATTGCCTTGAAAGCAGCATTGGATAGTGTAATAGATATGAGAATAAAGGAAGGACTAGTATTAAAAAAAGATATGGAAGCACAGCTTATAAAGGTGGAAGGAATGATTGATAATATAGAAGAACGGTCCCCTTTAGTTGTATTAGAATACAAGGAAAAGCTTAAAGAAAGAATTAAAGAGCTATTAGATGTGGATTGCAATATAGATGAAGAAAGGTTAAACTATGAAGTGGTTTTTTTTGCGGATAAGTCTGATATAAATGAAGAAGTTGTTAGATTAAAAAGTCACACTAAACAGTTTCTAAAAAATCTTGATAAAAGGGAGCCAGTAGGTAGAAAATTAGACTTCCTAATTCAAGAAATGAACAGAGAAGTCAATACCATTGGATCTAAAGCTAATGATTTAGATATATGTAATTATGTAGTAGAAATAAAAAGTGAGTTGGAAAAGGTAAGAGAACAAGTTCAAAATGTTGAATAATATTAAGGGAGGTAATTTAATGCCAGTTAAATTAATTAATATTGGTTTTGGTAATATTGTATCAGCTAACAGGATTATTGCTATTGTAAGCCCAGAATCTGCTCCTGTTAAAAGATTGATACAGGAAGCAAGAGATAAGGGTATACTTATAGATGCAACTTATGGCAGAAGAACAAGAGCAGTTATCATTACTGATAGTGACCATATTATACTTTCAGCCGTACAGCCGGAAACTGTGGCCCAAAGGTTAAATAATAAAGTGGATATAAATTAGAAAGCAGGGATAATTATGCCAAAAGGGTTTTTATTAGTTGTTTCAGGACCTTCAGGTTGTGGCAAAGGTACTATTTGCAATAAGTTATTGCAAAGAAACAAAGACCTTGTATTTTCTGTGTCAGCAACTACAAGAAGACCTAGAAATGGGGAAAAAGAAGGAATAAACTATTTTTTTATAGATGATAAAAGGTTTAAAAAAATGATAGGGAATAATGAATTTATAGAATATGCTAAGGTTCATAAAAACTATTATGGAACACCTAAAAATTTTGTATTAAATGAGATTAATAAAGGCAAGATAGTCATACTAGAAATAGATGTACAGGGAGCATTGCAAGTTAAAAAGGCTTATTCTGAGGCTATACTTGTATTTTTATTACCTCCTTCTATGAGTGAATTAAAGAAGAGACTTACAAAAAGAGGAACAGAGACAGAAGAGGATATTAATATAAGATATCAAAACGCTTTTGAAGAGTTAAAATTCATTAAGAAATATGAGTATTTTGTTATTAATGATAAGGTAATAGAAGCTGTAGAAAAAGTAGAAGCAGTAATTACTGCAGAAAAATTAAAGGTAAAAAGGCATAAAAATATTTTAGAGAAAATTATCTTTTAAAGGAGGCATATTATGTATAATCCATCTATAAATGAGCTTTCAAAACTTGGAGATAGTAGGTATACACTTGTAATGTTGGCAGCAAAAAGATCTAGAGAGTTGGTAGAGGGTGCTAAACCCTTGATTGAAACAGATTCAACTAAACCTGTAAGTATTGCAATAGAGGAAATAATAGAAGGAAAAATAACTTATACAAGACCAGAAATTAAAGGAATTAAGTAGGTGAGAATATGCTTAAAGATAAAAACATCATAGTAGGTGTTACAGGAGGAATTGCTGTTTATAAAGTGGTAGATGTGGTTAGCAGATTAAAAAAACAAAAAGCTAATGTAGAAGTTATAATGACGGGAAATGCTACTAAATTTGTTTCACCTTTAACTTTTCAAACTCTATCTCAGAACCAAGTATATGTAGATATGTTTAAAGAACCAAGAAACTATGATGTGGAACATATTTCTCTAGCTGAAAAAGCAGATTTATTTTTAGTTGCACCTGGCACAGCTAATGTAATTGGAAAAATTGCCAATGGAATAGCTGATGATTTCCTTACTACAACAGTTATGGCTACAAAATCTAAAGTAATATTTGCACCTGCTATGAACACCAATATGTATTTAAATCCAATTGTACAAAAAAATATATCTTATTTAAAGGAATTAGGATATGAATTTATAAAGCCTGGGATTGGACTTTTAGCTTGTCAAACCTATGGTGAGGGAAGAATGGCAGAACCTATAGATATTATTGAATATATTATGGATAGTTTTTATAAGAAAGATTTAATTGGTAAAAAAATAGTTATTACAGCTGGACCTACTATTGAGCCTCTAGATCCTGTAAGATATATGACAAATCATTCTAGTGGCAAAATGGGTTATAAAATAGCAAAGGAAGCGCAAAGAAGAGGGGCTGAAGTGGTGCTGATAACAGGTCCAACTGGGTTGAAACCTCCAAAGGATGTAGAAGTAATAAGAATAAATACTACTATGGAAATGTTTAATGCTGTAGAGGAACAATTTGATACCTGTCAGGTGTTGATAAAGGCAGCAGCTCCTTTAGATTATAAACCTGAGAAGGTTAGTGATGTGAAGATAAAGAAAAAAGAAGGACAAAAAGACGAACTAAATATAAAATATATTAGAAATCCGGATATTGCAGCTCATTTTGGAAGACTTAAAAAGGATCAAATAACCGTTGGTTTTGCAGCAGAGACAAACAACTTGCTTCAGTATGCTAAAAAGAAATTGAAGGAGAAAAATTTTGATTTTATTGTTGCTAATGATGTTTCTAAGGATGGAGCAGGTTTTAAATCAGATACCAATATTGTTACTATTATCCATAAAGATGGCAAGGTTAATGATTATCCTATATTGGATAAGGCTAAAGTAGCAAATATTATTTTAGATAAAGTTAGAGAGTTGTTAAATATTAAAGGCTAGATGAATTACTATAATCTAGCTTTTAATATTTAAATCA
>JAAZMG010000168.1 GCA_012798935.1 Tissierellia bacterium
AAATGGAATAGAGAAATGAAAGATATTGAGGAACTGAATAAAATTCAAGAGAAGATATTAGATAATGCTAAAAAATATGTAAAGCCTGGGGGGATAATTATCTATAGCACTTGTACCATTGGAAATCGAGAAAACTTGGATAGGATCAATAAGTTTCTAGGGGAAAATAGGGAATTTCAACTAATTGGTTTTGAAGACTTAATCTGTTCGAAGGAAAATATGGAAAGTTCTAAAGAAGGTTATATTGAATTGTTTCCACATATACATAGGACAGATGGCTTTTTTATTGCTAAAATCCAAAAGAATTATAGCTAATATTTTGTTAATTATGATATAATATAAAATTAGGAATAAGTTTGGGGTGATCTTTTGCATAAAGTTGAGTTAAATAGTTTGACATTGAATGAAATGGAAGAATTTATATATAGTATTGATGAAAAAAAGTATAGAGCAGAACAATTATTTACATATATTCATAAGAATAGAGGTAGTAGGATTAAGAATATCTCTGTATTTTCCATAACCTTGCGGGACAAGCTAGAGAATATTGCAAAGATAAACAATATAAAGATTTTCAAAAGATTTGATTCGAAAATAGATAATACAAGGAAATACTTATTCTTGTTAGAGGATAATAATATTATTGAAGGTGTGGCCATGGAATATAAACATGGTATAACTGCATGTATATCTACACAGGTAGGGTGCAAAATGGGCTGTAGTTTTTGTGCTTCAACTAAGGATGGATTGATCAGAAATCTGTCTCCTGGTGAAATGACAAATCAAATATATATGATGGAGAAGGATCTAAACAATAGGATTACCAATATTGTGTTAATGGGAAGTGGTGAGCCTTTAGACAATTATGATAACACATTAAAGTTTTTAAATATAATCCATGATGAAAAGGGTCATAATACAAGCTATAGAAATATAACCTTATCTACTTGTGGAATAGTACCAAAAATATATGAATTAGCAGATGAAGAGATACCTATAACTCTATCTATTTCACTCCACTCACCTTTTGATGAGGATAGGAAGAGGATAATGCCTATAGGCAAAAAATACTCAATTCCTGAAATTATAGAAGCCTGTAAGTATTATGATAATAAAAGCAATAGAAGGATTACCATGGAATACACTCTTATTGAAGGGGTTAATGATAGAAAGAAAGATTCAGATGAATTGGTTAGGATCCTTGAGGGTTTAAATTGTCATGTAAATCTAATACCCTTAAATCCAATAGAAGAGTTCGATCAAGAGAAATCATCAAAGATTAATATTGAAAAATTTAAAACAAGACTAGATAAAGCAAATATACCTGTAACTATACGTAGAGAAATGGGGGGAGACATTGATGCTTCCTGTGGACAATTAAGAAGGAGATATACAAGTAGCAAGGGTTTTAAAACTTTCCAGTGAGGTGATTTATATGGAAATTGGCATAAAAACTGATGTAGGGAAAATTAGGGATAATAATCAAGATGCCTATTATATTTCTCCTAAAGGGGACTATTCTTTATTTATTATAGCGGATGGGATGGGTGGACATAAGGCAGGAGAAATAGCAAGTAAGATGGCTATTGATATAATTAGCAATAGTCTTAAAAGTTTATTAACAGATCTAACGGTAGAAGATAAGGATATTGAAGATAGAATAAAAAACTCTATTTATGAAGCTAATGATAAAATATATAAAAAGTCAATAGAAGATGAAAAGTTTTCAGGAATGGGGACTACCGTTACTCTAGCATATGTAATAGATGAAAAGATTTTTATAGGTCATGCAGGGGATAGTAGAGCTTATTTATTTAAAAATGGCATTTTATCTCAATTGACAAAAGACCATTCTCTAGTAGAAGAACTTATAAGAAATGGTAGCATCAGTAAGGAAGAAGCTAAGCATCATCCTCAGCGCAATATTATTACTAGAGCTGTTGGTACCAGTAAGGAAATAAAGGCAGATTTAGTGGTGGAACCAAAAAGTAAAGATGATATACTTTTATTATGTACTGATGGTTTGACTAATATGTTAGATGATGATGAAATAAGAGACTCTTTACTTATCAATAAGGATATACAAAAAGCTTGTGAAGAGTTAGTAAGGCTTTCTAATGATAAGGGCGGCTTTGATAATATTACTATTTTAGCTGTGAAATTCTAGTGGAGTGGGTGATAATATGATTGGAACTATACTAGGTGGTAGATATGAAATACTTGAAAAAATTGGCGGGGGAGGTATGGCCCTTGTTTATAAGGCAAGATGTAGGCTTTTAAACAGGTATGTAGCTATTAAAGTTTTAAGAGATGAATTTATAAATGATGAAGAATTTATAAAAAAATTTAGAAGGGAATCTCAGGCAGCAGCAAGTTTATCTCATCCTAATATTGTTAATATATACGATGTTGGCGTTGATCAGGGAGAAGAACATAAGATTCATTACATTGTTATGGAATATATAAAAGGGAAGACTTTAAAAGAAGTAATTACGGAAAAGGGCAAGTTATCCTTAGATGAAACAATAGATTATTCGATTCAAATAGCTGAGGCATTAGAACATGCCCATAAAAATCATATAGTCCATAGAGATATTAAACCTCATAATATAATGATAACGGAAGATGGTAGGGCAAAAGTAACGGATTTTGGTATAGCAAGAGCTGCTACATCTTCTACGGTTACTAATACATCTAATGTAATAGGGTCCGTTCATTATTTTTCTCCTGAGCAAGCTCGAGGTGGTTATACTGATGAGAAGTCCGACATATATTCTCTTGGAGTTGTTATGTATGAGATGATAACTGGAAAGGTACCTTACCAAGGGGATAGTCCAATATCCGTTGCATTAAAACATATTCAAGAGGAAATAATTCCCCCTAGGGAGATGGATGGAACGGTACCTATAGCTTTGCAAAATATTATAATGAAATGTGTGAAAAAGGCTCAGTCAGATAGATATAGTAATGCCAATGAACTTTTACATGATTTAAGAAGAATAAAGTTTTCAAGAGAAGAGGGAATATTAGAAGATACTAGGATTATAGAGTCACCAACACAAATAATACCAATAGTTGAGAATGAGGATGTGGATACTATAAAAAAACATAAAAAGAAGAATAAGAAAAAAAACAAAGAAGATGGTGGTTTAAAGGTTGTATTATTAGCAATATTATTAGCTTTTATAGTTGTGAGTTCCATGGCCTTAGGATTTTTTAAACTTAAAGACTTTTTTATAACTCCAGAAGTTCCTGTTCCTGATTTAATTGGAATGGAGGAAGAATTAGCAAAGAAAGAGATTGAAGATTTAGGATTAAACTTTAAGGTAGGGAAAAGAGTTCATGATAGTGAATTTAAAGAAGGGGAGATAATAGACCAAAAAACAGAAGCAGGACAAAAAGTTAAGAAAGGATATACAATTGAAGTAACCGTTAGTAAAGGTAGCAATCTTGTTAAGGTTCCTAATTTAATAAATAGAAATATTAGTGAAATAGATGAAATTTTACGAGATACTAACCTAAGTGAAGTAGTTGATTATCAATATAATGATACCGTAGAGGCGAATATAATTATTGATCAAAGTCCTGAGCCTTATTCAGAAGTTGAGGAAGGCACGAAGATAAGTCTTATTGTAAGTCAAGGACCGGAAAAGAAACTAACCATAGTACCAAAATTAGTAGGACTAAAGGAGAAAGAAGCTGAAAATGCTCTTATAGCGTATCAATTGATAAGGGGTAACAAGAGAAAAGAGCCAAGTGATGAGTATCCTGAGGGCTTTGTAATATGGCAAAGCATTGAACCTGGAACCCAATTAGAAACTAATACAGAAGTAGATATATATATTAGTAGTGGACCAGAAGAAAAACCAGAAGAACAAGATAAGAAGGACAAAGAAATTCCTTTCTCTATCAATGTAACCCCAGCACAGGATAGAGACGAAACAGAAATAAGGGTTGATAGAGTTCAAGATGGAGTTAGGGAAAACGTATATAATAAAGTTCATAAGGCTGATGAGGAAACGGTTAAGATACCTCTTAAGGGAAAACTTGACGCACAATTTGAATTCTATTATGATGGGCAAATTATAGAAACTATACCCCATCCAGGAAGATAGGAGGTTTGTAATGTTAGAAGGTATTATTATAAAAGGGATTGGTGGGTTTTACTATGTTAAAACCCGAAAAGGTGTTTTTGAATGTAGGGCTAGAGGTGTATTTAGGGAAGAAAATATAACACCTTTGATTGGAGATAAGGTTTTAATACGTATAAGTGAAGAAGATAATACAGGCTATATAGAAAAGATTTTTGATAGAAAATCCCAATTAATAAGACCTCCTGTTGCAAATGTTACTCAAGCTATTATAGTTATGAGCATTAAAAAACCAGATATTAATTGCTGGTTGCTGGATAGGTTTTTGCTTATGGCTGAATATGAGAATCTAAAGGTGCAAATATGTTTGAATAAGATAGATTTGGGTAGTGAGGAAGAGATTAGTTTAATTGACGATATATATAGAAAAGCTAAATACAATGTAATTAAAACTAGTACAAAATCTGGTGAAGGTATACTGGAGTTAAGAAACTTATTAAAGGAGAATATTACAGTTTTTGCAGGGCCATCTGGAGTTGGAAAATCTTCCTTACTTAATAAAATAGATCCTAAATTAAAATTGGAGACAGGTGAGGTTAGCGAAAAAACTACTCGGGGGAAGCATACTACTCGTCATGTAGAGTTAATGGATTTAGATAGAAATAGCTATGTAGTTGATACTCCTGGTTTTAGTTCTCTTAATGTGGATTTTATAGAGATGGATGTGGAATTAGCTAGATATTTTAAAGAAATTGATAACTATGGTGATAAATGTAAATTTATTGGTTGCTTACATCATAAAGAACCTGGCTGTGAGGTAAAAGCTCAGGTGGAAGAGGGAAATATAAGTAACATTAGATATAAAAATTATTTACATTTTCTTGAGGAGATTAAAAACATTAGGAGGTATTGATATGGTTCAAGTATCACCTTCCATTTTATCGGCAGATTTTGGAAGTCTAAAAGAAGAAATATTAAAACTTGAAAAGGGAGGAGCAGATTATATTCATCTAGATGTAATGGATGGTATATATGTACCCAATATTACTTTTGGATCTCCTGTGATTAAAAAGTTAAGGAATATTACGGATGTGCCTTTTGACGTCCATTTAATGATTGATAAACCGGAAAGGTATATAAAAGATTTTGCAGACGCAGGAGCGGATATCATAACTATTCATGAGGAAGCGACTATCCATTTGCATAGAACTATAGAAGAAATCAAATCTTATGGATTAAAGGCTGGAGTTGCGTTAAACCCTGCTACATCTTTAGATAGTATAGAATATGTATTGGATTATATAGATATGATTTTAATAATGACTGTTAACCCTGGATTTGGGGGACAGAAATTTATTAGTTCTATGAAAAGAAAAATAAAAAGGATGAGAGATATAATAGATAATAGAGGGTTAGATATATTAATTGAAACCGATGGAGGCATTAAATTAGATAACGCCAAAGAGATAATAGATTATGGTGTAGATATTATAGTAGTTGGATCTGGAATATTTGAAGCAGAAGATGTATCTGAAAGGACCAAAATATTTAAGGCATTGTAATTGAAATATATCTAAAGAATAGAGAATGGATGATTAAATTGAAAGCATTGATTGTGTTAAATGGAAATATTTTAGATTTAAATGTACTAGAAAAGGCTGGGAAGGAATCTGATTTTATATTGTGTGCTGATGGAGGTACTGATCATTGTTTGAAAGCATCCTTAATGCCTGATATGATAATTGGAGATTTAGATTCCATTTCTAAAGATTCTCTAAAGGTGATATATGATAATAAAATTCCTATAGAAAAATTCCCAGTAAAAAAGGATGCAACGGATTCAGAATTATCTATTGATTATTTAATTAGCAAAAAATTTACAGATATAACTTTAGTAGGGGCTATGGGTAATAGAATGGACCATACATTATCAAATATATTATTACTTAGTAAGTTACATGAAAAAGGCATTAAAGGCAAAATAATAGATGAAAGTAACACTATCTATATGGTGGATGAAGAGCTAGTATTGACTAAGGAAGAAGATTCTTATGTATCAGTAATACCTATTACTAATTTGGGAGCAATTATTACTCTAAAAGGGTTTGAGTATAAACTAGATAAGGTTAAGATAAAATTTGGTTCTACTCATGGAATAAGCAATAGAATAATAGGGGATAAAGCTCATATAATTGTACATGAAGGAGCATGCTTAGTTTTTGTTTCCAAAGATTAAGTAGGAGAGCAAGTTTAAATCTTTTAGATTTGAGCTTGCTCTTTTTATTATTGTAACTAAATTATAAATATAAGAATAAGATAGAGTAAACCGTATTATTTGGGGTGTTGTTTATGAAACGCTTTTATTATAGATATAGACATAAATATAAAATTAAAAAAATTGTAGGGATTGCATTGGGTATTATAGGAGTATTGATTATAATAAATATAATACCCATAGAATTTTTGCTTATATTAATAGGAGTAGTATTGATTGTAATGGGGTTTTTAATATTAAAAACAAGGTAAGGCTTCCAGTTAATTTAATTTGGAAGCCTTACCTATTATAGAGACCTTTCAACATAACCA
>JAAZMG010000169.1 GCA_012798935.1 Tissierellia bacterium
CTTTGAATACTTCTTTATAATCATTGGATTTGCTTAAATCTTCCACTTTTCTGATACCCTTCAAATCTTCTTGTACTTGGGATTTCCTATTCTCATTATGTAAATCAGAGCTTTCCTCTGGTGCGCCATCTGTTTTCACTTTTTCATCTATATCTGCAACTGTTACTGCTTCCTTAGTAGAAGGAGTTTTATTTTTGCCATTATAACTAACAAATATTTCCTTTGAAACGTTATTGGTTAATATACCTATAATAATAAATATAATTAACGATAAAACAAATCTTTTATAATTAATTTTAATTCTTTTTCTTTTGCTCCTTTTCATATCTTGCCTCCAATATACAATGATTCCTAGTATTAAGCCTATGCAATTTAATTTATATTTAGCATTTATCAAAGCAAATTTATTTTAAAAATACTCTACTAATATATTATAGTACAATTTACTTTAAATTTGGTTAAAGAATGATGACAAATTATACATAATCTATGTTTTTTAAATGTATTTATTAGCACATAAGGCTTATGTTACTAATTCAGTCTAATATGCCCATCACCTTGTCCAAAAAATAACTCGGACAAGGTACCCGTCCCCTTGTCCGAGAATAACTATCTATTCCATCTATTGCCTCTCATCATCCTTTTACCTAATCCACCGCAACCTGGCATAAATCCATTTTCTTTATGGAATTTTTCCATGTATGCAAAATGGTCATTCCAAGTTTTAGCTTCCTCTTTTGTTATTAAACCTTCCTTTACAGCTTCATTGATTTGTTCTTTTTTCCATTCCATTCTTTCCTTAAACCAAGCTTCTCTATCCTTCACATTTACCTTTGGTGTTTGTTGTGTTGCTGGTTCTAATGTTTCTGCATAAACAAATGTGGATACTAACCCTACTACCAATAGCATTGATAAAATAAATAAACTTTTTTTCATTTTACATCTCTCCTTTCTTTTGTAACTCAATTATAGAATTCAAATGTGAAGGAAATATGAAGGATAAAATTTCATCTTCATATTTCCTTCATAATCATTTTTTATAATAAAGTCAAAGTAAAATTATAAGTAGGTATGGGTATTAAGTATCTAAATATTTATACTTAACTTTTGTGGATTTTAGGGTATTATATTATTTGAGGTGATTTCATGGATAAGAAAAGAATTTTAGTTGTAGAAGATGAAAAAAATATTTCTAATGTTATTAAAGCATATTTAATAAAAGAAGGATTTGATGTAATTACTGCTGAGGATGGTAAAATGGCATTGGAAATATTTAATAATGAGGAAATTCATTTAATCATACTAGATCTAATGTTGCCTAAACTATCTGGTGAGGAGGTGTGTACTACTATCAGAACCACATCAGATATACCTATAATAATGCTAACTGCTAAAGTTGACGAAGATGATAAGATTGAAGGCCTTTCCATTGGAGCAGATGACTATGTTACTAAACCCTTTAGTCCTAGGGAATTAGTGAGCCGTGTTAAAGCTTTGCTACGAAGATCTTATAGGAATTCTAGTCCTTTGGCTGAAATCTTAGTATTTAACAATGGAGATTTGGAAGTGGATATAGATAGAATGATAGTAAGAAAAAAAGGGGAAAATGTATATTTAACCTCTAATGAATTTAAAGTATTGGTCTCTCTATTAACAAGGCCTGGCCAAGTGTTTTCAAGGGAACAATTAATTGAATTGGCTTTTGGATACGATTATGAGGGATTCGATAGAACTATAGATACTCACATTAAAAACATAAGACAAAAAATTGAAGATGATCCAAAAAAACCATCATATATATTAACTGTATATGGAGCCGGATATAAGTTTGGAGGTGCCTAATATGTCCCTATCTAAAAAACTAACTTTAAGTTTTATTTTTTCAATAATAATCTCTATATTTATTATTAGCTTTATATCTAATACCATGATTAACAATAAATTTGATGTTTATCTTATAGAAGAACAGAATAAAAAGTTTGAAAAAATACGAAATGATATCAATGATTTATTTATAAAAAAAGGAGATAATCTAACATCTAATGATATATCCAATTATGCCTCTATGGAAGGTATATATATTGAAATCAAAGATCCACAAAATAATATGATATGCCATTCTAATAATAGTAATAAGCTCCATAAAGGTATGATGGGTAATATGATGAGACGACATCATAGAATGATGAATCCAAATTTTAATAATATAGGAAATTATGTAGAAAAAACTTTTTCTTTACTAGATGAAAACAAGGTCATTGGCACATTAGTAATAGGTTATATAGATAACTCCCATTTAACAGAATCTGCAATGATATTTAAAGACACCTTATCTACCTCCTTTTTTATCTCTGGTATTATAACTATTATCCTTGGATTTATTGTTTCTGTGTTTTTATCAAAGGGGTTAGCAAATCCATTAGTAAATATCACCAACACAGCAAATCAAATACGAAATGGAAACTTAGAGTCTCGTTCTACTGTAAAAACCAATACGAAAGAAATTTTCCAGCTATCTCACTCTATAAACTATCTGGCTGAAACTTTAGAGAAACAGGAAAATCTAAGAAAAAGATATGCTTTAGATATAGCTCATGAACTCCGAACCCCTTTAACAACATTAAAATCTCATGTAGAGGCAATGCTTGATGGAATATGGGAACCTAATGATGAACATCTTATTATTTTAATGGGGGAAATTGATAGATTAACTAAATTAGTAGAAGATTTAAAGAATACCTTTAAAACCTTAGAAGGTCAGCTTAATGTGAAGAAAACAAAATTTAACATTTCCACTGAATTAAAAAATATTGTTTCTGGATTTGAACCCTTGTTCAATCAAAAAAATTATATATTAGAATCTTCGATTGAAGAAGACGTTGAAATTTTCATGGATAAGGATAGATTAAAACAGATTATGTATAATTTGCTTTCCAATGCTATGAAATATCTAAAGGATAATGGCAAGGTTTTTGTCACCTTAAATAAAGAAAAAAACAATATTAAAATAACAGTAAAAGACAATGGAACAGGTATAAAAAAAGAGGATTTACCTTTTGTATTTGATAGGTTTTATAGAGCTGATATATCCAGAAACAAGGAAACTGGTGGAACTGGATTAGGGTTGTCTATTACTAAATCATTAGTTGAAACCCATGGAGGCTCTATAACTGTAGACAGTGAATTCGGCAAAGGAACTAAGTTTACTATCTTTATGCCAATTACTTTACTTAAGTGACTTCCTTCTGAAAAAATATACTATAAGTGTAAATAAAGGGATAACAAATATGGTTATAGTCGATGTTACTAATATTGTGCCCTGTAAAACCTCTCCAATCCCCAATAAAGAACGTCTATCCTTTATCAATACAGTTGCAATCAATATAATGATAGCTATAGGAATTATATAAGGTTGGTTTTTTTGTCTGTTAATAGTTTGACTAAAAGCTACCGTTGTGAAATATAAATATCCTGCAATTTTACCTACATTACCTGTTATCCATGCAACTACGGATAATACATCAATCCTTTGAATAAAATCAAATAAATCAATCAATCTATTAAATGTGAAAAATGGAAAAATGGTGTGTTTTGCGTATTCTATACCTAAAGCTGCTTGGGTAGTTATTGCTAATAATAACACTATAATTACTGAATATATAATAGATTTTATATAGATTTTGTTCAAATCTTTCTTTCTTTTTAAATTTGGAGTTATCATAGCTAGTATGATTATATCAGAGAATTTTATACTTCTATCTAAAGCTCCAATATTCAATTCTTTGAATGTAGAATCCCTTAGTACTGGTAATAAAACAGTAAAATCATAATTATTATACCCTAATACCATAAACAACAATATTACTCCTAAAATAAATGGAACAAATATTTCTGCACCTCTAGCTATAGGTTCCAGTCCTTTATAAGAAATATAGATACAAGTAAGTAACATAATTATAGTTGTTGCCCATGTTGGAGTTTCTATAAACATAGTAGTATTTAATATTTCAACTAAAGTTGCAACAATAACAATGCAAAACATTAATAAAAAGCCAGTATAATAAAGCCCAATTATTTTTCCTATAACTTTCCCTAAAATCTTTTCTGTATACTCTATTATGGTTAAATCATTGAACTTATTACTTAAGTATAACATGGGTAACCCTAATATAATGGTATAAGGTATTGATAACAAAAGTGTTATCCAAATGTCTTGGTTTCCTGGTGGAGTGTTCATTATTGGCAAATAAGTAAAAGCTATAATCACTCTATAGATTATTACTAATAAAATTACTTGATAGGAAGATATTTTGTTTATATTTTTAAAATTATCCATATTATTTCCCCTTAACTCTACTAATAGGTGTATTGATTAATCCAGTTCTTATTACATCGGTTTTAACTTCTATCTGAAAATCAGCCTCTGCAAAAATATCATTCCAATTACCTTTTATTTTCTCCCATTCCTTTGGATATTTTCTATGGAACACAGAACCAAATCCAAATATATCCGATTTAAATTCCTTTTGTGCCTTTAGTAAAGTATTGCCTACTCCTCTTTTTATTTCTTCTGAACAAGCTTTTTCCACTTCCTTTATATTTTCTTCTTTTGATATGTCAATATCTCCTGCCACTTCTTCTAGAGAACACCTTAATTTAACTTTTACTTTTAAAATAATATTGTTATCTATTATTTCTACATCTTTTTTAGTTTTAAGTTTTACTATATCCATTGTGCTCATATGGATTTTAGTAGGTCTTTTTAAGCTAATATCACTTTCTACTGATGGTGTTGGGGTAGAACTTCCATCTACAGATGTATTAGGTGTAGGAAAAGTTACAATCCCCGTTTTAACTCTTCCCATTATGAAATTGAACCCTTTTGTCTCTACCCCATTTAAATATCCAACCAGTTCTTCCTTATTAAATGCAGCTGCTCCCACAATACTAAGTTGATACTCTTTATTACTAGAGGGTTTTTCTATTTTATTAATTTGCTTTTTTTCCTTTTTTTCTATTATTCCTAAAACAGGTTGTCGCCCCATATCATAAAAATATTTCAGATATTCTGCTAATTTAATATTGATAGCTTTTGGATTATATTTAAAATTCTCAACTAGTTCCAATACATAATTGCCAGGTATTTCCTCAAGTCCTGCAGCAATTCCCATTACTTCATAGGCTTTGCTATCTTTTGCAATTAGCAAATAAGCTGTTTCTCTTTGTTCATGATCCCTTACTAACAAATCTATATCATTAATCGATGATTTTTTAGCAAACTCCTCACCAAAAATAATAACTTTATTATGGGCTATATAAAGTTTTCTATCAAATTTTAAAGTGATATCTCTAAAAGCATCAAATAGATTATCTCCAATACCTTGAACATATGTTACAGTAGTACCTTTTCCCATACTAGATTTCTCTCTAGCAGGTACGGGTTCTATAACTTCAGCAGTTAATAAAACCTTGTCATTTTCAAAATCTAAACCCATAATCAAAGCAATGCCAAGAGCATTTAGTTCTCTAGCATTCCAGCACCCAATTAAAACTAAAGCTACCATGATAATTATATTTAAAAGCAATACTTTCTTTATCATATATTCACTTCTTTCGTATATTTCTCTGTCTTATCATATTCTTTTTTTCTAAAATTTTTGGTCTAAATATTAAAGTCCATAGTGGAAATCTTATAATAGAATCTTTAAGACCTTGTTTGTTTCCAGGTGCCAAGGGAAAACCATAGGGAATACCAAAAGAATTTAAAGATATAATTTGAACTATTATGATAATCAACCCACAAGTCATAGCATATAGTCCCATAAAACCACCTAATAAAATAAGTATAAGTCGATATAAAATTATTCCCTCTGTTAAAGAAGGAACAGCAAACTCTGCTATGGCTGTAGCTGCAACAACGATTACCATAGGAGCAGATACTATTCCTGCTTCTACTGCTGCTTGACCTAATACTAATGCACCAACAATACTTACTGCTGAACCAACAGCTCTTGGGAGCCTAATTCCAGACTCTTTTATTAATTCCAACATTAAAGTCATTAAAAAAGCTTCTATTATTGCTGGAAAAGGCACCCCTTCTCTTGCACCAGCCATAGTAATCAAAAGTACAGTAGGTATCATCTCTTGATGGAAAGTTTGCAATGCTACATAGAGCCCAGGTAAAACTATGCTTAAAAGCAAGCTAAAAACTCTCAAAAATCTCAAAAATGTAGCATAATAAGTCCTGGCATAATAATCTTCACTAGCCTGAATATCTTCAATAAAAAATTTAGGCATAGTAAGTACATGGGGAGTTCCATCACAAAACATAGCAACTCTCCCTTCTAATAGTTTTCCCGCAACCACATCAGGTTTTTGAGTATCTCCTATAGTAGAAATTAGGGAATATGGGTTGTCTTCAATCAACTGTTCTATATATCCACTTTCTAATATTGCATCAATATCTATATTCCTTATCCTTATTTTAACTTCTTTTAATATCTGTTCATTAACTATTCCCTGTATATAAGCTATAGAAATTTTAGTTTTAGTTTGCTTTCCAATTGTATAGTCTTCAAATACTAAATCCCTATTCCGTATTCTTCGTCTCAACATTACCTTATTAGTTGATATATCTTCTATAAATCCTTCCTTTGGTCCTCGAACTACTGCTTCTGCTTGGGGTTCTTCTATTGTCCTTTTTTCCCATTTATTTAAATTTATAATATAAGATTTATTAATTCCATTTATAAATATGGCTACACTGCCATAAGTCAATTTATCTGCTACTTCTTCCATTAAGTATACCTCTTCCATACTAGAGACATATATTGCCTTTTTTATATCCTTTGGCATCTCTAGGCTTAAAATTACAGGTTTAAGTATATCCCTATCAAGTAAATTCCTATCAATAAATCCTTCAATATAGCAAACCATCATTCTTATATTAGATTCAGTTTCAAATTCATAGATTATTAGATCGCTTGTATTATTAAAAATACCTATTATTTCTTGTTTGTTTATGCCTATCTTTTTAGATATCAAGTTTACCATCCTTTTTATTGTCACTTTTCAATAGTATCACCAATTGAACATTAGATTATAATAAATAAAGAAATTTTATGAACCAAATTAAACCTCACTCAATATACTATAATAAAGTGCTTTGAAAGGATGATATTATGAATGATTATTCTTATCCAATTTGTCCAGGGGGAAATTTTCATGTAGTAAAGGCTGGAGATACTTTTTATAAATTATCTAAAATGTACAATATATCGGTAGATGCTATTATTAAAGCCAATCCAGAAATAAACCCTAATATGCTAATGGCAGGTCAGATAGTATGTATCCCTATTGCCCCAAAGAAAGAATGTCCTAATGATGCTATTCCTTATATGATTAAAAAAGATGATACTTTATACTTAATTGCAAAGAAAAACAATATTCCGTTAAGTGTTTTAATCAAATCTAATCCAAATATAAATCCAAATAATTTAACTATAGGAGAAATTCTATGTATTCCAAAATACTGGGCTACCCATAAAAGTCAATTATATAAAGTTTCTTTTAAATATCCATGGGAGTGGGAAAAAGTAGAAGAAGATTATTATGAAGGTCCTAGTGGATACTTTGTAGTTTCTGCTATAAACTCTAATTTGCCATTGAATGAAATATGCAAAGAAGAAGCATATCAAGATTTAAAACCTTATGGCAGTAGTCCAACTATTACAGAGTTAAAAGTTGATGACCAAAATGCTTGTTTAATCATGCCATCAAAG
>JAAZMG010000170.1 GCA_012798935.1 Tissierellia bacterium
GGAGCAGGTATACAGGCAGATTTAAAAACATTTGCTGCCCATAAAACCTATGGGATGAGTGTTATAACTTCTGTAACAGCACAAAATACTACAGGAGTAACAGGGGTAGTAGATTTACCACCAGAGTTTGTAGGTAAACAGCTCGATGCAGTATTTACTGATATTTATCCAGATGCAATAAAGATTGGTATGATATCAAATGAAAAAATAGTAAGAGTTGTAGTTGAAAAATTAAAGGAATATTGTGGGAAAAATATTGTACTAGATCCAGTTATGGTATCAACTAGTGGAAGTGCTTTAATGAAATCCACTGCAACTAAAACTTTAATTGAGAAGCTATTACCATTGGCAGATATTATTACACCTAATATCTCTGAAGCAGCAGTATTAAGTGGTATAGAAGTGAGTAATAAAAAAGATATGGAAGAAGCTTCTAAGATAATAGGCAAATCTATAAAAGGAGCTGTACTAGTTAAAGGTGGGCACCTAAAGGATTGTGCAGATGATGTACTATATATGGAAGGAAAAATTTATTGGTTACAAGGTGAAAAGATAGATAATCCCAATACCCACGGGACAGGCTGTACTTTATCCTCAGCCATAGCAGTAAACCTTGCTAAAGGAATGGATATATTAGAAGCAGTACAAAATTCTAAAGATTATTTAAAAGGAGCAATAAATGCAGGTTTAGATTTAGGAAAAGGCAGAGGTCCTTTAAATCATCTATATAATATTTAAAAGGGGTATAAGAAATTCACAATAATTTTTATTGAATCTGGGGTCTATTAGCTATTTATGGTTTACAGCTAATGGGTATCATAGGAGTTTTCTCTATAGTAATGCTTGTAATACAAACAATATTATAATATGATATTTTTAATACTAGGGAGAGGAGAATTATATGGATAAAATTATTGATAGATTTAAAAGATATATTGCTATAGACACAAGATCTGATGAAAATAGCAATACTTGTCCTAGCACTAAAGGGCAGCTAGAATTAGGAGCTTTACTGGTAGAAGAATTAAAGGAGCTAGGGCTTGACGGTATTAAGCAAGATGAAAATGGATATGTGTATGCTACACTTAAATCTAATATAGATACAAAGGTACCGACAATAGGATTTATAGCACATTTAGATACTAGTCCTGATTTAGATGGCAAATGTACAAATCCAAATATTTTTCTATATGAAGGTGGCGATATTAAGTTAAATGACCAATATATTATGACAATAAAAGAGTTTCCTTTTTTAAAGGACCTTATAGGTAAGAGACTTATTACAACAGATGGAACAACTTTGTTAGGAGCCGATGATAAAGCTGGAGTGGCTGCAATTATTGATGCAATAGAATATTTAACCCTACATCCAGAAATTAAACATGGGGATATTAAAATAGGATTTACACCAGATGAAGAAATAGGTAGAGGGGCAGATTTATTTGATGTAGAAGGTTTTGGTGCAGATTTTGCCTATACTGTTGATGGAGGACCTGTAGGAGAGCTAGAATATGAAAATTTTAATGCTGCAAGTGTAAAAGTAGAGATTCAAGGTAAGAATGTTCATCCAGGAACAGCCAAGAATTTAATGATAAACTCCATTAGGATTGCTATGGAGTTAGAGGGTATGTTACCAGTAGAACAAAAACCAGAGTATACAGAAGGATATGAGGGTTTCTATTTATTAGTTGATATTACTGGAAGTGTAGATCATACTGTTGTTAACTATATTATTAGAGATCATTTTATGGATAGATTTGAAGAAAAGAAAGCATATTTTAAGAAGATTGTGGATTTCTTAAATGATAAATATGGTAATATAATTACCATAGAAATTGAAGACAGTTATTATAATATGAAGAAAAAAATTGAACCTCATATGGAAATTATTCAACTTGCTAAAGAATCCATGCAGGAACTTGAGATTGAACCTATAATTAAACCTATTAGAGGAGGGACAGATGGAGCAAGACTTTCCTATATGGGACTTCCATGCCCTAATATTTTTACCGGTGGATATAACTTTCATGGAAGATTTGAATTGATTCCAATAGAGTCTGTGAAATTGGCATCCCAATTAATCGTAAAAATCATTGAAAACAATGCTAGATAGATGAAAATTTCATTTTAGTAAATAATATAGAGGAGCCATGGGCAAATTAGAAGGATTAGATGTGAACGGGGTGTTTTATTTTTTGAATAAAGAAGATATGAATAATAATTGTTTATCTGCAAAAGCTAATTAATAGAAAATAATTGGAGGTGGTGTTTTGCAGATAAAGCTTACACAAAAAGAGAGAATGCTATTAGAAGATGGAAAGAAGCAGGAAGATTTATGTGTAAAGAAATATCAAAGTTATGCAAATCAAGTTCAGGATGTACAGCTTAAAAACTTATTAACAGAGATTGCCGGAGAAGAACAACATCATCTTGATATGATCAATCAAATGTTGCAAGGTATGCAACCAAATATGGCACATAAGCCAAGCAGCCCCACTGTAGAGGCTAAAGCTACATTCCAAGGACCTAGTACAACGGATCAAACTTTATTAGAAGATTTGTTATCTACTGAAAAATATGTATCTGGATTTTATGATACGGCAGTATTTGAATCAGCAGATCCTAATGTTCGTCAAGCTATTCAACATATACAAAAAGATGAGCAAAATCATGGACAAAAATTGTTTAACTATATGAATAGTCATGGAATGTATGATATTCAATAAAAATATAAACTAATTGGAAGCATTTAGGGAGTAAAGTGCACCTCCGAAAGTTAGACAATAAATTTAACTTTTGGAGGTGTTTTTTATTGTCTATTTTCAAATTTTCATTACTTTGTATGGAATTGAGATTATAACAATGCTATAATAATCTTACTAGAGCTATTTAAAAAAAGATATAAGGGTATATAATATATATCATATAGGGGAGGGCGATTTGTTTGTTGATGAGTAATTTTTTAAAAGATAGAAAATCAGTTAGAGATTTTAAGAATAAGAAGTTAGACAATAAGGTTTTTGAAGAAATTAAGGAATATTGTAGTGGATTAGAAAAAGAAGAAGGTCAAGATAGTTTTGAATTTATGTTCTTTGAAGATGGAGATAGAATATTTAAGTCTCTAAAAGGTTTAGGGGGATATGCTGGAGTTATGATAAAAAGTCCTCATTATATAGGTCTAAATCTAAAAAATGAGAAGGAAGAATCAATAATCTATGGTGGATATTATATAGAAAAACTAATTACTAAACTAACCAATCTAAATGTAGGCAGCTGTTGGGTTATCATTAAGGATGTAGATTTAAAAACTAAAGAAGACTTATTTAATATAGAAAAAGGGAATATAGATTACCTATTGGCAATTGGCTATCCTATAGCAAAAAATCCATTTGTTACAGAACCCTTTAGTTCAAGACTTGGGGTTGAAGATATTTTATTTAAAGATGAAATTGGAAAACCCATAGAGGTAGATGAGCTTGAAAGCAGAGGTTTAGATGATTTGTTTTATTATATAAGGTTTGCACCTTCAAGCTATAATAATCAACCCTGGAGATTTGTTTTAAAGGATCATAAGGTAACTTTATTATTAGCTTATTCTTCTAAAGAACAATTGAATCTAACCGATGCTGGTATAATAATGTATTATTTTGAAAGTTTAATAAAATCCATGGGGATCAATAATAGATGGAAACTAATAGATAAGCCTGATTATGAAGATGAAAAATATAGATATAGATATATAGGAGAATTTAATATTTAAATTCTTTAAGGATTAAAAAAGAGGAATAGAGATATTCCTCTTTTTTATGGTGAAAAGTAATAATTTATTATTAAGTTGTGATAAACTATAGGTAAATATATTATATTTAGAGGTGTACAGTAGTATGAAAACTCAGTTAAGTAGTACGGATAGAAGGCAAAACTATATTGTTCTTGCAGAAAACTCATATTTAGATGATGATATGGAGAGGACTATTAGGTTTTATTTTAAGGCATTACAGTTTAAAGGCACTAAGAATGAAAATATAGAAATTTTATATAATATTGCAATTATATATGATGAAATGGATATTCCTGAGAAAGCTTTAAAGTTTTATGAAAAAATCATAGGACTAGATCAAAATGAAGCAGGTGCTTTCTATGGCATGGGTACTATGTATGAAAGGTTAGACATGAAAGATGAGGCAATAAAAAGTTATTTTAAGGCAGTAGAAATTGATCCAGAGTATGACAGAGCTTATTTTTATATAGCTAATATTTATGATGAAATAGGAGAGAAGGATAAAGCTATCCACTATTATAAAAAAGTAATAGATATTATTCCCAGTGATTATATAGCATATAATAATTTAGGATCTATATATGAGGAATCAAAACATTATGAAAAAGCATATCAGATGATAAAAAGGAGTATAGAAATAAACCCAAATTATTATAAGGCTTTGTTTAATATGGGTGTAATATATAAAAAAACAAATAAATATAAAAGGGCTATAGAATATTACAACAAGTCTATAGAAAAAAATAGTAATTATCCTTATTCTTATTTAAACAAGTCGGCAATATATATTGAACAGAAAAAATTTGATGAATCCATAAAAGTGTTAACAGAGGGAATAAAGCATAATCCTTATGCAGAATATCTTTACTATAATAGGGCTTGTTGTTATTCAATATTAGGTCAGGTTGATAATGCAATAAAGGATTTGAGGAAGGCTATACTCATATATCCTAAAATAATAGAAATGATTGAAATAGATAATGACTTGGTTAATCTACGAGAGGATGAAAGGTTTATTTTCCTTCTCAATCAAAATAAAAATAATAAATAGATTTAATTTTGGGTTTGAATGATATAATATAATTATAGAAAGGATAGAGGTATATGGTAATTTTAAAGACGAAAGAAGAAATAGGAAAGATGAAGAAAGCTGGAGAATTATTAGCAAAGGTACATAAGGAAATTGCTAAAATTATTAAACCTGGTATAAGTACTTATGAAATAGATCAATTCGTAGAGAAATATTTAAAAGAACACAATGCAATACCTGAACAAAAAGGCTATCAAGGGTTTCCTTATGCCATATGTGCATCTATTAATGATGAAATATGTCATGGTTTTCCTAGGAAAGAACCCTTAAAAGATGGAGATATAGTAACTATAGATATGGTAGTAAATATAGATGGGTGGTTAGCAGATTCTGCTTGGAGCTATGGAGTAGGAAATATTTCTGATGAAGCTCAAAAGCTATTAGATGTTACTAAGAATGCTTTATATTTAGGTATAGAAAAAGCTGTTATAGGGAATAGGACAGGGGATATATCCTATGCTATTCAATCCTATGTAGAAGGGGAAGGATTTTCTGTTGTGAGAGATTTTGTTGGTCATGGCATAGGTAGAGATATGCATGAGTCTCCTCAGGTTCCCCATTTTGGTAGACCAGGCAGAGGTCCTAGATTACTAGAGGGAATGGTATTTACTATAGAGCCTATGGTTAATATAGGGACTTATAGTTGTACTATAGATAGTAATGAATGGACAGCAAGGACAGCAGATGGCAAATTATCAGCCCAATACGAGCATACTTTAGCTATAACGAAAGATGGTCCATTAATATTAACAGAACAAGAATAATATAGAAGTATGGATAGATGTTTTAAATAAATTAAAGGAAGGTGTAAAATGAAGGAAAATAATAGTAAGGATAGTTCATTAAGTAAAATGTATACTAAAGGAGAACAGATAGCTAATAGCATAACTCATGGTTTAGGAATATTATTTGGTATAGCAGCTTTAGTTGTTTTATTAGTTTTTTCTATTAGTAAAAAGGATACTATTTCAATAGTCGCTTTTAGTATATATGGGGCTTGTTTGATACTTATGTATTTATCATCTACCCTTTACCATAGTGTAAAGAGTGAGAGGGCAAAGAAAATATTACGAGTATTTGATCATTCTTCTATATATCTATTTATAGCAGGAACCTATACCCCAATAGCCTTACTTACTATGGAGGGAAAATTAAGGATAGGAATTATGATTGGAATATGGTCTATTGCTATATTTGGAGTAATATTTAAAATA
>JAAZMG010000171.1 GCA_012798935.1 Tissierellia bacterium
AGTAAAGGCATCTATTATTTCTCCAGAGTAATGCAAAAGTTTACCATCACCTGTAGTGAGGAAATTTTCAAATGCTTTTCCCTCATCATAGGTTTCTTTGGAAAGGTGGTGAGGGTCTGAAGCAATAAAAAATGTAATATCTTCCCCTGACTTAATTTGACAATTTATAATTCCGCATGTGAATTTTTTAATGCAGCCAATTAAACTTATTATGAGTATGAAGGACATGAGAATAAGAAATATTTTTTTTATCTTCACAAAAGTCCACCATCCTTATATTTGAGGATATTAATTAATAGTACCTTATTTCTATAATTGTATCATATTTTAAAATATTATTAATAATGAACAATAAATTTAACCAGAATTATTATAGTTTTCGTTTCCCTATATATAACAAAAGTCCATATGTATAGAAATATGATTATTTATTATTTTATGATATTATTATTGGTAAGACAAAGAAGGAAAAGTAACAAAGGAGGTTAGAAAATGAATATACATAAGATACTGAAAACCTACTTTGGATATGAGGAATTTAAAAAAGGTCAAGAAAAGCTAATCAGGGGAAGTCTTAATGGTAAAGATGTTTTAGGAGTAATGCCTACTGGTGGAGGGAAGTCCCTCTGTTATCAGTTACCAGCAATTTTATTGGAAGGAATAACCATAGTTATTTCACCTTTAATATCCCTTATGAAAGACCAGGTTGATTCGCTAAATGAAATGGGAATATCAGGAACCTATATAAATAGTACCCTTAATGGGGAAGAGCTTTCTGAAAGAATGCAGGGTATAAGAGGGGGAAAATATAAGATAATATATGTAGCACCAGAAAGGTTAAATACATATTTATTTAGGGACCTAATAAAAGATATAAAGGTTTCTATGGTGGCCATTGATGAAGCCCATTGTATAAGTCAATGGGGTCATGATTTTAGACCTAGTTATCTTGAGATACCTAAATTTATTAAATCCATAGAGAATAGACCTGTTGTTTCTGCCTATACGGCTACAGCTACAAAAGAGGTAATAGTGGAAATAAAAGAATTAATAGGACTTAAAGATCCACTAGAGTCGATAATAGGATTTGATAGGCCAAATTTGTTTTATAAAGTTGCAAAGGTTAGCGATAAATTTTCTTATTTAATTGATTATCTTAAAAACAATTATCAAGGAGAATCTGGAATTATATATTGTGCTACAAGGAAAACAGTAGAAGCTTTAGCAAAAAAGCTTAATCAAAAAGGTATACCTACTGTAGATTATCATGGGGGCATGACAGCTGAAATTCGGCAAAAAAACCAAGATGATTTTATATTTGGTAAGGTAAATATAATCGTTGCTACTAATGCTTTTGGTATGGGAATAGATAAGCCAGATGTAAGATTTGTAATTCATTACAATATGCCAAAGAACATGGAAGCTTATTATCAAGAAGCAGGAAGAGCTGGAAGGGATGGAGAGCCTAGTGATTGTATTTTACTCTATTCTCCTGCAGACATTGTAAAACAAAAATTTTTAATACAAAGTAGTACTTTTTCTCCTCGAAGGGAAACTATGTTATATGAAAATCTTCAATATTTAGTGGATTATTGTAATACCAATGACTGTTTAAGAAATAGTATACTAAAGTATTTTGGCGAAGAAATAGAGGAAGATAATTGTAATAATTGTGGTAATTGTTTAAGTGAGTCTGAAATGGTGGATATCACCATAGAGGCACAGAAGATATTATCCTGTATATATAGAGTACAGGAGAGATATGGAACAACTATGGTAATACAAGTGTTAAGAGGGTCTAGAAGTAAACGAATTTTAGAATTAGGATTGGACAAGGTTTCTACATATGGGATTATGAAAGAGTATAGCGAATCTGTTTTAAAAGAAATAGTTATGACTTTGGTATCCATGGATTATATTTATATAACAGCAGATAAATACCCAGTTTTAAAATTAACTCAAAATTCTAGCTCAGTTTTAAAAGGAGAAGTAAAAGTATATCATAAGAAAGACCTGCTAGTAACAAAATCATCAGGAAGGAAAAAGGTGGTTAGTTCAGATTATATAGAGGCTAATTATGATAAGAGTCTATTTGAAGAGTTAAGAGAATTAAGATATAGATTATCCCAAGAAAAAGGTTTAGCACCTTTTATGATTTTTCATGATTCAAGTTTAAAAGAGATGGCAGTATATTTTCCACAGGATAGGGAATCTTTTTTAAACATAAAGGGAGTAGGTTTGAAAAAATATGAAAGCTATGGTGAACAGTTTATTAAAATCATTAAAGATTATTCTACAGAAAATAGGATAGACCTGGCAGGGTTTAAAAGAGAAAATTTGGTAGAAAAGCCAGCTAGGGAATATGATATGGATAGATACCAACTAACCTATGATTGTTATCTAGAAGGGTTATCTTTAAAAGAAATAGCAAGTAGAAGAGATTACACTATAAATACTATAATAAGACATTTAGAAAGATGTGAAAAAAATGGACAAACAGTGAACTGGTCAAGGTTCATAGATGACCCTAGTAAAGAGAAAAAAATATTAGCTGCTATAGATGAAGTAGGATTAGAGAAACTTAAACCTATTAAGGAAATGTTACCGGAAGAAATAAGTTATGAAGATATACGAATAGTTATAGCAAAAAATAGATTAAAATGAAAAAAGGTGAAGAATTAGATTCTTCACCATTAGCATTATTACATAATCTTATCTTCACGTAATATGACTTCTTTTTTTAATGCCTCTACGACTTTTTCTAATTCTAAAGCCCTAGAAGCTTTAACCAAAATTAAAGCATTGGGTTTAATGGCCCTTTTTACTTTTTCAACTAATTGAGCTTTATTATTACAGGATATAGTTTTATCTTTTTTGAAATTTATTCTTGCAGCTTTGGCAATATGCTTGGAAAGAGGTCCTATGGTAAATACATATTCAACCTGATTAGGATCTATTTTTAGCCCTATTTCTTCATGCATTTTTATTTCATCCTTACCTAATCCTTGCATATCTCCAAGAACAACAATCTTTTGCTCGTATCCATCTAGACCATAAAGGGTATCTAATGCAGCTAGAACACTGGCAGGATTGGACTTGTACGAATCATTTAATATTGTAAATCCTTCAGCGTATACCAATTCATTTCTCATTCCAGTTTTATCAATATGATATAAACCCTCTTGAATAGATTCAAAGGATATATTAAAATAGCGAGCTACTATTATAGCTGCTGTAGCATTATACATATGATGTTTACCTAGCATTGGTACAAAAAAGTCATGGGCACTAGGTGTTTTTAAGCTAAAGGATAGACTATTTTGATCTACTATGCCTAATTCACATTGATAATCATTAAATTCTTTTGTACCATAGGTTAATACTTTTTGTCTAATATCTATCTTTTCTATTTCTTTTTTTAGCAAAGAATCATCCCCAAAATATATAAATAAACCATCTAGATTTAAGCCCTCTAAAATTTCAAGTTTTGCCTTTGCTATATTTTCCTTAGTTTTTAAATCTTCTAAATGGGCATCACCAATATTTGTAATTATAGCTATATCAGGTTTAGCAAGATCAGTTAAAAGGGATATCTCCCCAAAATCAGAAGTTCCCATCTCAACAATAGCCATTTCTGTATCTTCATCTAAATCTAAAATAGTAAGAGGAGTACCTATATGATTATTTAGATTTCCCACAGTTTTTTTAGTCCTATATTTAGTACTTAAAAGGCTAGCTAAAATATCTTTAGTCGAAGTTTTTCCGTTGCTTCCAGTTATTCCGACTACTTTAACATTCAATTGACTACGATATTCTTTGGCTAGATTTTGAAGGGCTATCAAGGTGTCCTCTACTAATATGAAAGGAAAATCTATATTTGGCACAGGTTCAGCTTTATCCCATAATGCAGCAGAAGCTCCTTTCTCTATTACCTGCTCTATAAATTTATGTCCATTAAAATTTTCTCCTATTAATGGTATGAACAATTGCCCTTTTTGAATTTGTCTAGAATCAGTAGAGACCCCTTCTATATAAATATCCTTATATTCTTCTTTTAATCCATAGCCTTTAGTCATATTTTCTACATCTTTCAATGAACGTCTTATCATTCAACACACCTCGTACTTAATATAGAATTTTTTTGTTCATATCTTTCAAAGGCTAATTCAATTAATCTTTCAACTAATTCAGCATAAGTAGTACCATCAGTTGCTTTCCATAAAACTGGAGTAAAGCTTACTGGAGTAAATCCAGGCATTGTATTGAGTTCATTTACTAGGATTTCATTATCATCTGTAACAAATATATCAACTCTTGCAAGACCATAGCAATTTAAAGCCTTAAATACTTGAATAGCAGTTTCTCTAACCTTTTTATTTACTTCTGGTTCTAGTCTAGCAGGCACTACAGGTATTAATTTACCATCTATATATTTAGCATTATAATCAAAGAATGGTTTTTCTAGAATGAATTCTCCTGGTATAGAAGCCTTAGGATAATCATTTCCTACAACTGATATTTGCATTTCTCTACCAATTACTTCTTCTTCTATAACTATTTTAGTATCATATAGGAAAGCTTCTTTAAATGCTTTTTTCAGCTCTTGGCGATTTTTTGCTATACTTATGCCAACACTTGAACCAGAATTAGCAGGTTTTACATAAAATGGGTAATCAAGTTCTTTCTCAACATCTTTATAGGCTTTTTCTTCATTTTCTTTCCAAGTATGTAACTTGACAGAAGTATATTTAGTTTGAGGAATATTATATCTGGTAAATAAGTCTTTCATTACTACCTTGTCCATTCCTGCTGAGGATGATAACACTTCATTGCCTACATAAGGAACATTTATTAATTCTAAAAGTCCTTGAATAGTTCCATCTTCACCATTTGTCCCATGTAATGCTGGAAAGATTATGTTTTTTTCTCCTTCCTTAAAATCTTTGGTTAGAAATTCTCCTATAGAATTAGCCACAGTATCTGAAGAATCTACTTCCAATTCTTTTATATCTTCTATTTCTTTTTTTAACAGTCCTAAACTACACCAAGTACCTTCTTTTGTAATAAATACTGGATAAACATTGTATTTATCTTTATCTAAAGCATTTAATATAGCAGAAGCACTTTTTAACGAAATTTCATGCTCCACCGATTTGCCTCCACAAAGCACATAAACATTTGTTTTCATTTGCTGTCCTCCTATAAGGTTAAGTATTTAAATAAACCAATTTCTTTTGTAGTGTAAGTTTTCATATTTACATTATACTCTATCTTTTGTGTGATTAGGTAAATTTTATATTACAATCATAAAAAATGCTATCATAATGAAACTTAGGAATCAACATATATTTCTTTCCATAAGATTATAACCAATAACAACTTAAATCATAAGATATATTGAAGAAAGTATATTTTATGGTGGTGATATAATGAATGGAAATAGTTGTCTTAGAATAGGAATGAAGGCTCCGGATTTTGCTGCTCAAACAACCTTTGGTCCAATTAGGCTTTCTGATTTTACAGGACAATGGGTAATATTGTTCTCCCATCCAGGAGATTTTACTCCTGTTTGAACTACTGAGTTTATCGCTCTGGCGGAGCAATATAATTGTTTTGCACAAAGGAATACTCAGCTGTTGGGCTTAAGTGTCGATAGTAATACTTCCCATTTAGCATGGGTATATAATATTTGCCAGAATACAGGAGTACAAATACCTTTTCCTATAGTTTCCGATAGGGATATGAGTATATCAAGAATGTATGGAATGATTTCTCCTGAGGTGAGCACTACTACAACAGTAAGAAATGTTTTCTTCATAGATGACAAGCAAATAATAAGGGCTATTCTCATATATCCTCTTACCAATGGAAGAAATGTTTCAGAAATGTTAAGACTCTTAATCGCATTACAAACTTCAGATAGGGAAAAAGCAGCTACTCCAGCAGATTGGCTACCAGGATATCCTGTAGTAGTTCCTGCTCCTCAAACCTATGAGGAACTATTAAGAAGATTACAAGGGGAAGAAGGCATATGTTGTATAGATTGGTATCTATGTTATAGGAATTTATAAGAAGATAGTATTATTCAAAGCCTTATAGGAATTAATTCCTATAAGGCTTTAATTTAATTGGACTTTTTCATAATATAATGTAAAATTAAATATATAAGGAGGGATTTATATGAATAGCAGTAGTACGGAAGTAGCAAAGGCAGCTATTAAACTGGCAGTATCAACTAGGGAAGAAGAAAAGGTTCTAATAGAAGAGCTTGAGAAAAAAGATATAAAATCTGCAGCTGTAGATATTGGCGGTGATTTAATTAATTCCATACCTAAAATTATAGAAAGGGCTTTGGTTGCATCGAAGAAGACAGGAGTAATTAAAGATATTCATGTACATGAAGGGGCAGTGGCTGGAGCTGCAAAGGACGCTATAAGTCAAGTAGATTCAAAGGCACTAGGCCTTAATTTTGGTGGCAAACTAGGCATAGCCAGATCAGGGGAACATATGGTGGTATGCTTGTTTATAAGCATTGGACTTCTTCATTTAAATGATTTAGCTATAGCAGTAGGACATAGGTCTATTCCAATTGTCGATTAATGTATTTTAAATATTATTGACATTTATTTAAATTCCTATTATAATGTTATCATAGATTTATGGTAGATAGCCAAGAGGCTAAGGGTAGTTAGGTAGATTAGTAGGGTTTAGTGTTAAAATTAAAAAATCAATATTAGGAGGATGGTAGTATGGTAGTGAAAAAACACCTTACCAGTCTAAGTAAATGCTTAGGCTTAATTTTATTATCTGTAATTATCTTATCTTTAGGAGGATGCTCACCCAGCAATGTAGTAGAGAATCCTCAGCAAAATTCCGAAGAAATAATTTCAATAGGCATTAGTCAAATCATTGAAAATCCCGTTTTGGATCTTGCTAGGGAAGGGTTTGTTGATGCTTTAAAAGAAAAAGGCTATGAAGATGGCAAAAACATCGAAATTGACACTCAATATGCCCAAGGAGATATAGCATTAACAACTACAATAGCACAAAATTTTGTTTCTCAGAAAAAGGATCTAATCCTTGCAATTTCTACCCCATCAGCTCAATCGGCGTTACAATCTACTAAAGAGATACCTATTTTATTTACAGCGGTAACGGATCCAGTATCGGCAGGGTTAGTAGAAAATACAAATTCTCCAGAAGGGAACATTACTGGTACTACGGATATGGTTCCTGTAGAAAAGCAGTTTGAACTAGGAAAGAACATTTTTGAAAATGTAAAAAAGGTAGGAATACCATATAACACCAGCGAGGTGAACTCTCAAGTTCAAGTAGATTTGGCTAAAGAGGCTGCTAAGGCTGCAGGACTTGAAATAGTAGAGATTCCTGTTACAAACTCTTCAGAAATAGAACCAGCTCTTAGTGGGAAAATTGGAGATGTAGACTTTTTATTTTTACCATCGGATAATCTAATAGCTTCTAGTATGTCTATAATTACAAAGATAGCTTTAGATAATAAAGTAGGTACTATTGGAGTAGATGAGCCTATGGTGAAAAATGGGGCTTTAGCTTGTGAAGGATTGGATTACTATAAATTAGGGTACCAAACAGGGCTTATGGCTATAGATATAATAGAAGGAAAAGAGATAAAGGACATACCTGTTTCTGAAACAAAGGAAACTGAACTTACTATAAACAAAGATATAGCTGATAAGTTAGGAATTATTATACCAGAGAATATAATTGAAAAAGCGATAATAGTTAAGGAGGAGAACTAATATGAATAGTTTCATAATAGGTATTCTCCAACAAAGCTTAATATTTTCCATAGCAGTTATGGGGATATATATAACTTACAGGATACTTAAATTCGCAGACCTTTCTGCTGATGGTAGTTTTACCTTAGGAGCTAGTGTATCAGCTATACTGATAATAAAAGGGATAAATCCTTTTATATCCTTGGGAGTTTCAATGTTAGCAGGAGCTTTAGCAGGTATAATAACTGGTATATTAAATGTTAAACTTAAAATACAGGATATACTTTCAAGTATTTTAGTTATGATAGGGCTTTATTCTATAAACCTTAGAATAATGGGAAAAGCCAATCTCCCTTTGTTTAACCATGAAAGTATATTTACTGATAGAAATGTATTGTTAGTGGTTTTTATTATTGCAGCCTTTTGTGTCATATTCTTCACTTTGTTTTTTAAGACTAAATTAGGATATTTATTAAAGGGTATAGGGGATAATGAAAATATGATTACATCCCTAGGGATTAATACTGGAAGCATAAAGATATTTGCTCTTTCCTTATCTAATGCATTTATAGCTTTATCTGGGGGAGTATTAGCTCAGTATCAAGGTTTTAGTGATATAAATATGGGTACTGGAACTATGATTATGGGGCTTGCATCTATTGTTATTGGATACAATGTTTTTAGGCATATAAGCCTTTCAAATTCTAGTATTTTTTGTATAATAGGTACATTATTATATAGGACCAGTATAGCTTTAAGTTTAAGAGTAGGTTTCAATCCCAGTGATTTAAAGCTTATTAGTTCAATAATTGTAGTAATTGCTTTATCCATTGGAAACAGTAGGGAATTGTTAATGGATAGAAAAAAATATAGTTTAAGGAAGGGAAAACTTAAAACTTCCTCAAATTTTAGGGAAGTAGGTAGTAGAAATGCTTAGATTAGAAAATGTATCCAAAACTTTTAATAAAGGTAGTATTAATGAGCAAAAAGTGTTTGATAATTTTTCTATAGATATAGGAAATGATGATTTTATGTGTGTATTAGGAGGTAATGGAGCAGGGAAATCTACCCTTTTAAATATTATTTCGGGAAAAATTGAAATAGATAAAGGAAAATTAATTCTAAATGGTATAAATGTAACAGAAAATACTGAGTATGAAAAATGTAGAAGGATATCTAGAATATTTCAAGATCCATCTTTAGGTACTAATCCATCTATGACTATATATGAAAATTTATCCATGGCTAAAAATAAGGGAAACAAATTTGGTTTATCTTTTCTTATAGATAAA
>JAAZMG010000172.1 GCA_012798935.1 Tissierellia bacterium
CCCTATAACATATCCTGCAATAAATCCAGGAAGTATACCTATCCCAGATAAAGCAACACCAGCAACTAGGGCAAACACAGGGTTAGCACCCATGTTAATAGCTACCAGCGAAGCAGCAGCCACTCCAGCTAAATTACCTGAAGAAATTCCCACCTCTCCAAGGAAAGCAATCTTAAGGAAATCGCCATTAATATATTTGTGGATTGCTTCAATTAAAAAGCTTGCAATAGCTGCTCCTGCAAGGCCCGACATAGCTTTATCTCCTTTAGGGGCTTTGAGACTAAATAGTGAGAATAATATTAATGTTAATAGCAATAATCCCATTCCTTTTATAATTGTTAACATCAAATCCCTCCATCGTATTTTATAGTACATTGTCCCTGTTTTTTGAAATCAAGAGCATTTTCCAAAAAACAAAAAGACATGGAGGTACAATAGCATAAAAATAAGTACTGCTACTCTACCACCCTGTCCTTGTATCTGAAAGTTTCCCCACACGCCACAAGCTTTGGTTGTATGGATTGCTTCTTCGATGCCCTCATAAGGGCTCTCCAGGGGCGTGTCAAATTGCTGTTCCGAACCTGAGAGTTTCAAAACAAGACGAGCGCTTACCTTGTTTTTTGCTCCTTCGGTTATCTTTAGGATAGATATTTCCAACAATTATCATCCACTTATTAATTTAACGTAGACATTATAACATAATAAATAAGGATTAACAACTAATAAAACATTGGAAAAGTTTTGAAATAAAGTCTAATTGTATGTTTTGAATTTCCATGAATTTTTGTAAAAATAACTATTGGAAGTCAAACTATATAAATAGTTACCGAATCAATATAAAAATTTAAAAACCTACATTGCCTTGAAAGTTTTTATATTATGGTTTATACTATAATTAATAGAAGCATAATATGTCTTCTACAGAGTTTTATTTAAGTTTAATTGGTTATAATGGCAGAGTAGATAGTTTACGTAAAGTGTTGGAGGATGGGACGTTGCCTCTAAACGAAAAGCTTTTAATTAGCTTGCGTTAAACTATTGCGTTCGCTGATACATCGTAGATTAAGTCTCTTTTTTGATGTGGCGGTTCTGTCATATCATATTATGAAAGGAGGCTTTCTGTATGCAAAAAATATCTACTAAGAATATTGCTTATTATGGTTTGTTAATAGCATTGAACATTGTATTAACCAGGATAGGCAGTATTAGAGTTGGTGGCGGAGGAGTAGAAATTGTTAGAATAGGATTTGGTGGTTATCCAGTAATCTTTGCTGGAGTAGTCTTTGGGCCTTTAGCTGGCGGTATCGTTGGAGCAGTTGGAGATGTAATAGGTCATTTCATGAGTCCTATGGGACCATATATGCCACATTTTACTATAACTGCAGCTCTAACAGGGATTTTACCAGGACTTGTAATGATGTTCTTTAAAGACAAAGAAGAATCTAAAACCTCATTTTGGAAACTTATTTTAGCAATAGGAGTGGGACAAGTTATTACCTCAATATTCATGGTACCTTATTTTATGCAAACATTGTTTAGTGTGCCAATGATAACTACTGTTCCAGGAAGAGTAATTGGTCAAGCTGTCCATATTCCTTTGTATGCATATGTAACAAAGGTTTTAGTAAATAGATTATATTTGGTATTAAGAACTAATTAAGAATAAAAAAAGCCATTACCTTTTATTAGATAGTGGCTTTTTTATGTATGAATTATATATCCTGAATATTCTTGATCATCTGTTTATAATTATATAAGATTATATTATATCCAACTAAATTTTTAATAGAAGGATGAAATAAATATGGGTGATACAAATACAAAAAGACTAGACAATAGAATTAATGCCCTTAAGTTCATAATCTATAGTTTTATAGGAATATTTATGTTTTTTATATCTATTGAATTAGGTGGCAAAAAACTATTTTTATAGATCATATAGTTAATGTAGTTAAAAACTTATCGGAGATTCCACTAACTATAAAGGACACTATTATAATATGGATTGAAAGAGTTATATTATCCTTATTGATAGCTACGCCTATATTGCATTTGATTTTATGATATAGCAGGTATATAATTTAGGTATATAATTATAATTTAAATATATTGCATAGAATCTAAACTCATCTGAAGCAAATATTCTTAATTTCCCATATGACCCTAGATAATTAAATGTAATTAACATTGGTAAATAATTAATATGCTTGTCTAAAATTAAACAATTTCAAAATACAAATCAATTACATAGAGGAGGAGTTTTATGGCAAAATATGTTTATCAATTTAATGAAGGTAATAAAGAAATGAAAGATTTACTAGGCGGCAAGGGAGCTAATTTAGCGGAAATGACAAAGATTGGGCTAAGTGTACCTTCTGGTTTTATAGTTACTACAGAAGCTTGTAGTAGATTTAATGAAAAAGGACAAAAAATTGATGACGATCTGGAAGGCGAAATATTAGACAATCTTCGTAAGCTTGAAGAAAAAGTAGGGAAAAAACTTGGTGATGATAAAAAACCATTGCTACTTTCAGTACGGTCTGGAGCACCTATATCTATGCCAGGAATGATGGATACCGTTTTAAATATAGGATTAAACGATAGAACTGTGGAAACGTTTGCGAAAGCTATATCCAATAAGAGGACAGCCTATGATAGCTATAGAAGACTTATACAGATGTTTGGCGATGTAGTTATGAATATTCCTATGGAAAATTTTGAAAAGGTATTGGATGAAATAAAAGAAAGTAAAGGTTATGAAAACGATTTACAGCTTACTACTAATGATTTAAGGATGGTAGTTAAGGAATATAAAAAGGTATATAAAGAAATAATAGGTAAAGAATTTCCGCAGGAACCTAAGGTGCAATTACTTATGTCCATAGATGCAGTATTTAAATCATGGCAAAATGAGAGAGCTGTATCTTATAGAAAGATACATAATATTCCTCACGATATTGGAACTGCAGTAAATGTTCAAATGATGGTATTTGGCAATATGGGTGATGATTCTGCTACAGGAGTATTGTTTACTAGAAATCCTGCTACAGGTTCTAAAGGTGTTTATGGCGAATTTCTTGTAAATGCTCAAGGGGAAGATGTAGTAGCAGGAATTAGAACTCCTCAATATATTGAAGAGATGAAAAATGTGTTTCCAGAAAGATATAATGAATTAGAAGAGGTATCTAAAAAACTTGAAAAGCATTATAAAGATATGCAGGATTTAGAATTTACTATTGAAAAGGGAAAGCTTTTCATACTTCAAACTAGGGATGGGAAAAGGACAGGAATATCAGCTGTAAATATAGCTGTAGATATGGTAGAAGAAGGATTGATTGATAAAAAGACTGCCATAATGAGAGTTGAGCCTTTGAGTATTAAACAATTATTACATCCTACTTTTGACAATGAAGAGTTAATGAAAGCCGAAGAGATAACGGAAGGCCTGGCTGCTTCTCCAGGAGCTGTTTCCGGAAAAATATACTTTACATCTGAAGATGTTGTAGAAGCTGCTGAAAAAGGAGAAGATACTATATTGGTTAGAAATGAAACTTCAGCTGAAGACATAAATGGTATGTTTAAGGCTAAAGGATTTTTAACGGCGAAAGGTGGTATGACTTCTCATGCAGCAGTAGTAGCAAGACAGATGGGTAAAAGTTGTATATCTGGTTGTAGTGAGATTGAAGTAGATGAAAAAGAAAAGAAATTTATTATAAATGGAAAGGAATATAGGGAGGAAGATCATATCTCTTTAGATGGTAATACCGGAAAGGTTTATGAAGGCAGGATAAAAACGAAAGAGGCTGAAATTACTGGAAACCCTGACAAGCTATTGAGATGGGCAGATGAATTTAGAAGGTTAGAAATTTGGACTAATGTGGATAAATCAAAAGATTTGGTTAAAGCTTTAGAATTTGGTGCAGAAGGCATAGGTCTTTGCAGGACTGAACATATGTTCTTTGGTGAAGACAGAATAAACTATGTTAGAAGACTGATTATTGAGGAGGACGAAAATGAAAGGTTAAAGGTTTTGGATAAACTATTTGAATTTCAAAAAGAAGATTTTTATCAACTATTTAAAGATATGGACGATAGATCTATAATAATAAGATTATTAGATTTACCTCTTCATGAATTTTTACCTAATAAAGAAAAAGATATGAGGATTTTAGCTGAAAAAATGAATATGGATTTTAATCGTATAAAATATATGGTGAATAGCCTTAAAGAATATAATCCTATGCTTGGTCACAGAGGCTGCAGACTAGGTATGACCAATCCTGAAATATATGAAATGCAAACTAGGGCTATTATTTCAGCTGCAGTAGAGGTAGAAAAAGAATTAAATATTTCTATAACTCCTCAAATTATGCTTCCTTTAGTAGGAATAGAAGAAGAAATAGCAATAATAAGAAGAGGTGTTTCGAAAATAGCAGATAAAATTATCGAAGAAAAAGATAGTAATATAATTTACGAAGTAGGTACTATGATAGAAATACCTAGAGCAGCACTTTTAGCAGATGATATTGCAAAACATGCAGATTTCTTCTCTTTTGGAACTAATGATTTAACTCAAATGACCTTTGGATTCTCCAGGGATGATGCAGATATGTATATAAAGAGTTATATTGAACAAGGCATCTTTAATGTAAGTCCTTTTGAAACCATAGATACTAAAGGAGTAGGAAAACTTATGGACATGACAGTAAGATTAGGAAGAGAAGCAAATCCAAAGATTCATATTGGTATATGTGGAGAACATGCAGGAGATCCAAAATCTATAGAATTTTGCGATAAAATAGGACTAGATTATGTATCTTGTTCACCATATTTAGTACCTATAGCAAGACTTGCTGCAGCTCAAGCGGCTATTAAAAATGCATAATTGGAATAAAATATATATTGGGGGCCGTACTAATATTAAATAAATCTATCATAGAGAGAGTCCTTTGCTGGAAATTTTATTTTTGAGAAACTATATTTTATATTGAACAAATTAGTAAATAAATGGTATAATCAAAAGAGGGATTGTAAATGGAGGTGGGTATTGGGATGGATGATAAGGTTTATGATTTATTAGAAAAGTTATATTTAGAAGTTCAGGGAATAAAGGGAAACATGGCAACTAAAGATGATTTAAAGGACTTTGCAACTAAAGATGATTTAAAGAACTTTGTAACCAAAGATGACATAAAAAATATGGCAACCAAGGATGATATTGAACTTTTAGCAGATGAACTTCATACTGAAATTCAGACAGTACTTGATGAGGTAAAGGAGCTGCGTAATGATCTTACCACAATGGAAATATTGACAACCAAAAATGCATTTGATATAGCTAAGCTAAAAGCTATACGATAGACGATATCAAATATGGATAAAAAATATCCGCACTGAAACCAATCCTTAGGGATTGGTTTTTTGCTATACTATTTATGGTAGAGGGGTTGTCTTTAGCCATGGTTAAGATATAATATAATTAACCAAAACTGGCCATAAAAAGAGGTGGTATATAAGCATATGCAAAAATATAGTTCGACTTTAAAATCTATATCCTATCTATATCCAGAGATGAAAAAGGCATCAATGCTTATTTCTAAGGGATATAGCCTAGAGAAAGCAAAAGAAAAAGCTATAGAAGATAATATTTTTATGATAAATTCGGAGAGCCGAAAAAGACAAATTGCTTCAACAGTAATCAATAGAATGAAAATATTAGATGATTTTTTAATTGAAAAAATCGCCTATGGAGATTTAGATACTAGTAAACAAATAGTTCTCTATTCCATACTAAAAACTGATAGGCTATTCTTTGAGTTTTTTCAAGAAGTTTTTAAGGAGAAAATTACTTTAAAAGACAACATAATAACAGATAAAGATTTTAACCTTTTTTTCCAAAGCAAAAGAGAACAAAGTGAACAAATAAATTCTTGGACAGAATATACTGTTCGCAAATTAAAGCAAGTTTATAAATACATATTAGTAGAATCCAACTTGGCTGAAAGAAAAAAGAAAGACCTATACATAACAAGACCATTAATGGATAGGAGTATAGTATTATATTTAAAAGACAAAGGGGATACAATCTATATACAAAGTATGTTAGGAGAGATTTAAAACATGAATATTTATGAAAGACTAGATGAAATACTTCCCATTATAAAAGACAAAGAGTTTATGGAAAGTAAAGGCATTGGAAATGAAATAGGTTTTTATATCTTTGACTATGAGGCTAAATATGAAATACTAGTTAGAAACCATATTAAAGATTTAAAGGAAAAAGTAAACAAGAAGAATTTGAACTTTTATATAAGAGAATTTGATCTATATGAAATGATGATTAAAATAATTGAAGAAAAAGGATATTTGGAAGAATTGTTTAAAATGGAAGAAGAAAAAGGAACAAAAAACATAGTTAAGCCTATTAAAACAACTTTGAGATTTACTCAAAAAAATGATTTGCTCATTGACTATTTAAAAAAAAGTGTAGAGGAAAAAGATATTGTATTCATTACAGGTGTGGGAAAAGTATGGCCTATTATTAGAACCCACACCATTCTTAACAATCTCCAACCAGTGGTAAATGTACCGGTAATTATGTTTTTTCCAGGGGAATATAGTGGTTTAGAACTCCATTTATTTAATAAAATTGAGGATGAAAATTACTATAGGGCTTTTAGATTAGTAGAATAAAGGGGGCAATTTTATGCTTATCAAAGAACTGTTTAAAAAAGATATCAATAGGGAAATTGTAGGGGTTATAACTATAGGCCATGAGGAAGATCAAAACATTCATCAGGAACTAGAAGAATATGTAGTAACTAGGGAGTTACATAAGTACTTTGCAGATTTTTTTAAAGCCTACAACAGAAGCATTGATAATTACACTTCTAATATGGGAGTATGGATTTCAGGTTTCTTTGGTAGTGGTAAATCTCATTTCCTAAAGATACTATCTTATCTATTAAAAAATAGAGAAACAGAAGGAAAAGAAGCAGTAGAATATTTTACCCATAAGATAAAAGATCCTAAAATATTTGAAGATATAAAAATAGCAGGAGATGCAAATGCCGATGTAATGTTATTTAATATAGAATCCAAATCGGATTCTGACTCTAGAACAAACAAAGATCCAATAGTTAAAGTTTTCAATAAGGTTTTTGATGAAATGCAAGGTTTTTCAGGAGCCTTGCCTTGGTTAGCTGATTTAGAAAGACAGATGACTAAAGATGGAACTTATGATGATTTTAAAAACAGATTTGAAGAACTAGCAGGAGAGGCTTGGGAAGAAAAAAGAGATGATTTTTATTTTGAAGAAGATAATATAGTACAGGCTTTAGCCGATACTACAAAGATGAGTATAGAATCAGCTAGAAATTGGTATAACAAATCCGAAGAAAACTACTCACTAAGCGTAGAAAGATTTGCAGAAAAAGTAAAGGAACACATTGAATCTAAAGAAGGAGATCACCATGTAATATTTTTAGTAGACGAGGTAGGCCAATATATTGGAGATGATGTAGGACTAATGCTTAATCTACAAACTGTAGTAGAAGATTTAGGTACATATTGTGGTGGAAAGGCCTGGGTTATAGTGACCTCCCAACAGGATATTGACTCAATTACAAGGGTTAAAGGAAATGACTTTTCAAAGATACAAGGTAGGTTTAATACTAGAATTAGTCTATCCAGTGCTAATGTAGATGAAGTTATACAAAAAAGACTTCTTGATAAAAAAGAATCCACCTATGAAACATTGAAACTATACTATATTGAAAAGGAATCCATGCTTAAAAACTTAATTACCTTTTCAGCAGATACAGCAGAGATGAAAAACTATAAATCAGAAGAAGATTTTGCTATTAATTATCCATTCATACCTTATCAATTTAATCTACTTCAATCAGTTTTTAATGGTATTCGTGAACACGGTTCTAGTGGGAAACATTTATCCGAAGGGGAGCGTTCCCTTCTTAGTGGTTTTCAGGAGGCAGCAGTAAAATACAATGATAGTGAAATAGGAACCTTAATACCCTTTTCGGCTTTCTATGATACCATTGAAAAGTTCCTTGACCATAATATAAAAATAGTAATAATTCATGGGAATCAAAATAGTAGATTGACAAAATTTGATGTAGAAGTATTGAAGCTATTATTTTTAATAAAATATGTGAAGGAAGTACCGGGAAATATCGAAAACATTGCTACTTTAATGGTAGAACATGTAGACCAAGATAAGATTGAGCTTAAAAAGGAAATAGAATCTTCATTAAGAAGGCTGTTAAGAGAAACACTAATTCAAAAAAACGGTGAAGAATATGTATTCTTAACCAACGAAGAACAGGATGTAAATAAGGAAATAAAAAATATAACAGTAGATATAGACAATGTGGTAAATAAAGTTGGGGAATTAATATTTACAGGTATATATACAGATACAAAATTTAGATATAATAGTGATTATTATTTTGATTTCAATAAATCCATAGATGATAGATTCATATCTACTCAAAAACATAATATTGGTGTAAAAGTTATTAGCCCCTATTATGATATAGGAGTAGAACTTTCAGATGAGGAATTAAAGATGATGTCCTCTAGGGAGAACAATTTAATAGTTAAACTTCCACAAGAATCTACAGTAATGGAAGAAATGGAAGATGTTTTGAGAATTCAAACCTACCTTAAGAGAGGGGCTGGTACCTGGTCTAGTTCAGTTGTAGAAGAAATAAAAATCCGTAAAACTAGAGAGGTAAATAAAAGAAATGAACGAATAAATATTCTTCTAGATGAAGCATTAAGAGAGGCCGAATTTTATGGAAATGGGGACAAGTTAAGTATAAAATCTAAAAATCCTATAGAAAGAATAGATGAAGGATTAAAAATCCTTATAGATAATGGGTACAACAAATTGGATTATATTCATGAATTTACAAGAGGTATAGGAGAATTAAGAGATATACTTTTAGATAAGGATATTCAAATTGCTTTTACCGATGATATTCCAAATAGATTAGCTTTAGATGAGGTTAATAGCTATATTGAAAAAAATACAAAAAGGCATATACCTACTACAATGAAATCTATTTTGGGAATTTTTTCAGCTCCACCTTATGGTTGGAAAGAGTTAGATATAGAAGCTTTAGTTCTAAGACTTTGCAAATCTCAAGAAATAAAACTTCAACTCGGATCTGAATATATAGACATATATGATGAGAATATAATTGATTATCTAACCAAACAAAAATATCAGGAAAGGCTAATCATACAGAAAAGAATTAAAACTTCTGAAAAACATATTGCTAATGCAAGAACCTTAGCAAGGAAATTATTTAATAGATCCTATCTTCCCAATGATGAAGATGGGATTATGGACAAGTTCAAAGAGTCTATAGAAGTAGAATTGTTTAATATAGGAAAACTATTGGGAAACTATGAAAAACAAGAAAAATATCCAGGCAAAGAAGTGCTTTTAAATGGGAAAAAAGCCTTTGAAGAAATATTGTATCTAAATGATGCTAGTGAATTCTTCGAAAAGTTATATGAACTAAAGGAGGACCTTCTAGATTACGAAGACGAGGTTTTTGATGTAAAAAAATTCTTTGAAAACCAAGTAGAACCCTTTGACAAAGGGGTAGATGGTTTGGAACTTTATAAAAAGAACAAGGCCTATATATTAGATGATGAAGCTATTAAAATAGTAAAAGATATTGAAAGGATAATTAAATCAAGAGAACCCTATTTTCAAATATCCAAACTAAATAATTTAACAGATAATTTTATTGATAAGTTTACAGAAATACTGGAGACGGAATGCAAACCTGTTAAAGAAAAAATTCAAGAAGACTCTAAAGTAGTTTTAAATGAAATAGAAATATACCCATTTAAGGACAAACTATATTCAGTATTTAAAACAGGTTTTGAAGAGATGATTAATAGAATAGATACAGTAAACAGTATTCCAGAAGCAATAGCTATGAAAGAAGAATCTGAAAGACTTAAGATAAGAGCTTTCAAGGAGATAGAACTGGAGAAAAAGAAATTAAAAGAAAAAGAGACAAGTTCTAAACCTAAACCGATGAATGCAGGAGAAGGGACAATAACTTATAAGACAAAAGAAACCAAAACCATAAGGCTTTCAAAATTTATTGGAGGATATAGAACTATTGAAAATGATAGGGATTTAGAGGAATTATTAGACGAAATACGTCTAGATTTAAAGAAACAATTACATGATGACAAAATCATAAGGCTAATCTAGAAAGGGGATATTATGGATAAACAGGCTATTAAAGGCTTTTCACAAAGAGCTAGGAGAAAGCTTATAGAAGATGTAAAACAAAGAGCCTATAAATTAGGTATTATGGAAGATAAAATACTAAGTATAGAATCCTTCCAAGGTGGATTTAGAATAAAGGATAGAAACAATGGCATATTTACAGAAGAACAAAGGCGGCAAAGAAAAAAACTTATAGAAGAAATAGAAAAAAAAGGTTATGAACAGGTAATAGAAGAAGTAGCCTATACTTGGTTTAATAGGTTTATAGCTTTACGTTTCATGGAGGTAAATGATTATCTTCCTACTGGGGTTAGAGTATTATCATCAGTAGAAAAAGGAAAAACCGAACCAGATATATTATCCCAAATATCTATGTTGGATTTAAGCCTAGATTGGAATAAGATAGATGAAATAGAATCCGATAACAGTAAAGGGGTAGTCCAAAAAAGAGAAGAAATCTATAAACATTTACTAATAAAACAATGCAATCAACTAGGGAATATAATGCCTACGGTGTTTGAACAGATATCTGATTATACAGAACTACTACTTCCAGATAATCTATTAGGAGAATACTCTGTTATTAGAGATTTGGTAGAATCAATAGAAGAATACCATTGGAAAATAGAACTAGAAGGTAAGGAATTAGAACTTGAAGAAGAAAAGGGAGACCATGGCATAGAAATAATTGGTTGGCTATATCAATACTATATTTCAGAAAAGAAAGATGAAGTATTTGCAGATTTAAAAAAGAATATAAAGATATCTAAGGAAAACATACCAGCTGCAACCCAACTTTTTACTCCAAAGTGGATTGTAAAATACATGATAGAAAATTCCTTAGGTAGACTATGGTTAGAATCCCATCCAAACCAGAAATTAAGATCCAAGTGGAAATATTATTTAGAGGAAGCAGAACAGGAAGAAGAAGTAAAAGAAGAACTAGAAAAGCTGAAAAACCCAAACCTAGCACCAGAAGATATAAAATTACTAGATCCAGCAATGGGAAGTGGTCATATATTAGTCTATGCTTTTGATGTACTATATGATATTTACTTAAGTGAAGGCTATTCAGAAAGGCAAATTCCAAATCTTATACTAGAAAACAATCTATATGGACTAGATATAGATGACAGAGCAGGACAACTATCAGTATTTGCTCTAATGATGAAAGCTAGAAGTAAAAGTAGGAGGATATTTAGAAGAAAGATAGACTTGAATTTAGTTTCCATACAGGAAAGTGATGATATAAAACAAGGAGATATAGACTATTTTGTAGGAGAAAATGAATATTTAAGAGAAGATATAGAATATTTGGTAGAAGTATTTAAAGAAGCAAAGGAATATGGTTCCATATTGGAAGTAAAACCTATTGATTTTGATAGATTGGAAGAGCGGCTAGAGGAAATAAGAGACGAAGTACCAAAGATGTATGATCAGGGTTATAGGAATGTAATATTAGAAAAATTGCCATCACTTATAAAGCAAGGTAAGATAATGAGTGGGAAGTATGATGTGGTGTGTACTAATCCGCCTTATATGGGGAGTAGGGGGATGAATAAAAAATTATCAGCATTTATAAGGAAAAACTATCCTGATACGAAGGCTGATTTGTTTGCAGCGTTTATGGAATTAGATGAACATTTAGTAGAAAAAAATGGATACATGGGCATGATAAATCAGCATGGTTGGATGTTTCTATCAAGTTTTGAAAAGTATAGGATGAAAATGCTACATAACAGAACTATTATTTCCATGTTACATTTAGGCTCTAGGTCTTTTGAAGAGATTAGTGGAGAAGTAGTTCAAAGTACTGCTTTTATAAAAAGAAATCATTTGATAGAAGACTATAGAGGGATATATTTAAGACTAATTGATTTTAACAATGCCCAAAAAAAAGAAATAAAGACTATTGAAGCTATTAGCAATTCAGAAGTAGATTATAAATATACATCAAAGATTAATGATTTTTATAAAATACCAGGAAGTCCAATTGCATATTGGGTTAGCGATAATTTATTAAAAACATTTCAACATAGAAGTATAAAAGAATACGGATATATAGGAAAAGGTTTAGATACATGTAATCAAGATAGATTTGAAAGATATTGGGTTGAGGTTAATTTTGAAAGAATATCTTTGGACAACAATAGTAAAGTTAAATCGAATTTTTTAAAATGGTACCCGTTTTCAAAAGGAGGAGGATTTAGAAAGTGGTATGGAAATTACTGGAACATAGTAAATTGGGAAAATGAAGGTTATGAAATACGTAATTATAGAAATAAAGATGGTTCATTGAAATCCAGGCCTCAAAATATAGACAAATATTTTATTGATTCAATTACGTGGTCAAGTATTAGCTCATCAAATTTAGGGGCAAGGATTTTAGAGAAAGCGATTTTTGGGAATGGTTCTGCATTATTTTTATCTAATAAATATATATTAAATAGATATTATTTCTTGGGGCTATTAAATTCAAAAGTAAGTATGGAATATTTAGCTTTTTTTAGCCCTACCTTATCTTTCAATGCTGGCGATTTGTCGAAGATCCCAGTAATTTTTGCATCTGAAACTACTAGAAAAAATATTGATAAACTTGTATCAAATAATGTGTTTATAACCCGATTAGACTGGAACTCCTTCGAAACCTCATGGGATTTCCAAAGGCATCCCCTATTAACCCACAAAGGCCATGCTACTACCATAGAATCTGCCTTCAAAAACTGGTCAGACTTTGCCGAAAAGCAATTCTATCAACTAAAAGCTAACGAAGAAGAACTAAACCGAATCTTCATAGAAATATATGGTCTTGAGAATGAGCTAACACCAGAGGTGGAAGAAAAAGATGTAACAGTTAGTAAAGCAGATAGGGAAAGGGATATTAAATCCTTCATCTCCTATGCTGTAGGTTGTATGTTTGGTAGGTATTCTTTAGAGGAAGATGGGCTTATCTTTGCAGGGGGAGAAGGGGAAGATATTATCATCCCCATAGCTGATGATGATTACTTTGAAGAGGATATATTAGAACGGTTTATTGATTTTGTAAAAACAACCTTTGGAGAAGAAAACCTAGAAGGAAACCTAGATTATATAGCTAAAACTTTAGGCATAAGGACAAGGGAAACCTCCAGAGGGGCTATTAGAAGATACTTCTTAAAGGATTTCTACAAAGACCATGTTAGAACCTATAAGAAGCGGCCAATATATTGGCTATTTGATAGTGGTAGACAAGATGGTTTCAAAGCCTTAATCTATATGCATAGATACAATCCTGATACCATAGCAAAGGTAAGAATTGACTACCTTCATGAGTTACAAAAGAAATATGAAGGAGAAATAAAACATTTAGATATAATTATAGATTCCGATATTTCCACTAGGGAAAAGAACCAGGCCAAGAAGAAAAAGGAGAAACTTACAAAACAAATTTTAGAATGTAGGGAATACGACCAAGCTATGAATCACATGGCTAGTCAAAGAATAGATATAGATTTAGATGATGGGGTCAAAGTAAACTATGGAAAATTTCAAGGAATAAAAATACCTAGAGGCGAAGGACAAAAACCATTAAAGATTAATTTATTGGCTAAGATATAAAGAGCAGGTGAATATAATGAATTTAAAAGAAATATCAAATATTTTAGAAGAAAATTTAAATGCAGAGCTTATTAATGGGAAAAAGAGAAATATTATATTCTGGTATGATGAAGGCAGAGAATTTGAAGAAGATATTAAGGATTTAAATTTGAAGAATGGAAAGGTAATTAAACTTAATGAAAACAACAGTTTCTATATAAAGTATTTACTTGAAAAAAAGGACCCCTATTCAAATTATCTTATATATTCTCCCTTTGCAAAGCCTAACCCAAGGGATAATTGGTTATTGGACATTTTAGAATACAGTTTTGAGTTTTCAACGGATAAAGCAGATCTCATCAGAAGAGATTTTAATATAGAAGATGAATCCCTAAATAAAGTATTTAAAAAATATCTTAAGTTTTTTGGTAATAAGGAAAGATATAAGAGGTTTGCCTCTTATAGCATAGAAAACTGGACAGAAGATAGTATTCATATAAGGGTATTATCTAGTCTTTGTAAACTTCCTATTGTAGATTTTGAAGAAGTATTGAAAGCTATTTTAATAGAAGAATTAAAAAAAGAGAATAAATACATGAAAGACATAAAAAGATTTGGTGATGAAAATGTCTTCTGGTCTTTAGTGGAAAAAAGATATGGATACCATTTTGAGGACAGGGATTTAAAAATTTTAGCTACTATGCTCCTTGTAACCCATAATAGCTATGATCTAGGTGAAAAGTTGCCAAATAAATGGAAGAGGTACTTATCCTTAAAAGAATCGGATTCTATTGTATTTGTAAGCAATTTTATGAATCATAGGGTCCATGGAAAATTCTATGATGAAATTGCCGATAGAATAGAAAAACAGCTAGACCTTGAAGAATATATAGACAAATGGGACATAGACAAATACTTAGGTTCTACTACATTTAGGGCCTATGATGAGAAAATTATCGAAAGTATTTTAACAGGCATTTCAGATGGACTAAATGAATACGAAAGATATAAAAGGATTATCAATGGAAGAAGGACTAGTCATTGGTTTTCTATATATGAAAATGAATACAATGCCCTTTATTATGGTATAGAGATACTTAAAAAAGAAAGGGAGATTTTAAACAATATAAAAGCTAAAGATTCTATTAGTATGGTAGAAGACTATACAAATAAATATTATATTATAGATAGTTTATATAGAAAATTCTATATTTCTTACGATGAAATAATAGACAAAGATAAATTTATAAATTTAGCTGAAAAAGTAGAAAACTTCTACAATAATTATTTCTTAAATGAACTTTCTATTAAATGGTCTCAAATAGTAGAAGAGGAATTATTAGAGGATTATAGTATTCAAGGAATACATCATCAGAAAAATTTCTACCAAGACTTTGTGTCTCCTTTTGTTGAAAATGAGGATAGGATATTTGTCATTATATCTGATGGACTAAGGTATGAAGCAGGAAGGGAATTAGCTGAATTACTTAACAAAGAATTGAGAGGCTCTACAGTAATAGATACTATGCTAGGGGTAGTGCCTTCTTATACTAAACTAGGAATGGCTAGTCTGTTACCTAGAAAATCCATTGAAATAGATGGTAGGGGACATATATTTATGGATGGAATCAATACAAGAGGAACGGAAAATAGAGAAAAGATCCTCAAAAATTATTCTAATGAAGCCATGGCTATTCAGTACAATGAAATAATAGATATGAATAGAGAGGGATATGAGAAGGCTTTTACAGGGAAAAAGCTTATTTATATTTACCACAACACTATAGATGCTCTAGGGGATAAAGCTCAAACTGAAAGAGATGTGTTCAAAGGCGTAGAAAATGCTTTTGAAGATATTGTAGACTTAACTAAGAAACTTGTAAACAATGTAAGTGCAGCCAATATAATAATTACTGCCGATCATGGATTTATCTATAGAAGATCACCATTGGAAGAATGGGAAAAAATAAATAAAAAGGTATCTAATCCATTAGAAGAAGGTAGACGATTTGTTTTAGCAGAAGATATAGAAGATACTAAAGGCATTTTACCTATTTCCACAAAATATATATTTGGAGAAAATTCTACACTAAAAGCAGTAGTCCCTAAAGGCATTATAAGATATAAAGTTCAAGGGGCTGGAGCAAACTATGTCCACGGAGGAGCAGCACTTCAGGAGATACTACTGCCAGTAATTAAATTTAATAACAAAAGAACAGATAAATACAAAGCCACAGAAGTAGAGGTCAAGTTGACTAATATATCTAGAAGAATAACCAATAGAACAACCTATTTAGAGTTCTTCCAAGTAGATATAGTAGACGATAAAAAACTTCCTCTAAGGCTTAAACTATATTTTGAAAATGAAAATGGAGACAAAATATCCAACGAAAACATCATAATAGCCGACAGCAAATCCAAAAAACCAGAAGAAAGAGTATTTAAAGAAAAATTTACCCTAAAGGATATAGCCTATGATAAAACGAGAGAATATTATTTAATAATGGAAGGCGAATCTGACGAGAAGGTATATGAAAGGATAGTATTTGGTATATCTTTAGTTAGGGATGATGGATTTTAATTAAGGTTTTATGCATTTAATAAAAAACTGAAATATACCATATTACTGAAGTTGGCGGATTTACTACTCATGGTGCAATTATCACACGAGAATATGGCCTTCCAAGAGTTGTAGGAGTGGAAAACGCCACAAAATTGATAAAGGATGGACAGAGAATCCGAGTGAATGGAACGGAAGGATATATAGAGATACTGGAGGAATCATTAGAAAACCATAGGGAAGCTTAGTATAAAATAATTGTAGGAAAAAATTAAAAAGAATAGTTCCTTCTATTAAAGAAGTTAAAAACTAGGGATAAATGTGGAAGGCCCTATAGCACTAGATACGGTTTTTTTAAAAGCATATCAAGGACAATATGATCAATGTATCATGATCAAGGACATATACCTATGAAATTATTAGCATTTGATTCAGGGGTAAATATTACTTTGGGACTTACTATTATAAGAACTTCAGTTGACCTTTGATTTATATTATAAATAATAAAAACTTAATACTATAAAAAAACTTGGAATTTTTAACCTGTAGTACCATTGAATATTATAGAAATAAATTATAATTTGATGAATTATGATAAAATTAATCGATTGGACTATAGAATTTTAAGATGATAGTATTAGCAATTAGATAGACTTATATTAGACTTCCCCTTCCCAATCTATAATATATAGAAACAGGGAAAGTTAAAAATAAAGAACTCCTAACCAATTGGTTAGGAGTTCTTTGTGAAGAATTGTTTTTCATCCAATAAATAATGCATCTCTTTTTTATATTATTATTTTGACATTATCATAAGATAATTATAAAATGGCATTATCGTAAGATAATATCTTATAAAAAAGAGGTGTGGCGACTAGTAATAAAAAACTACTTTATAATGACTCCTATTATAAAGTTGAAAATTTGGGAGGGAAATTTATGGAAGTGAAAAAAACTAAAAAGTTTAAATCTAAATGGGGATTCATATTAGCATGTGTAGGTTCTGCTGTAGGCATGGCTAATGTTTGGGGATTCCCTTACAAGTTAGGTAGTAACGGTGGTGGGGCATTCTTAATAGCTTATCTTATATTTATAGTTATCTTTAGTTATGTAGGACTTTCTGCAGAATATGTAGTTGGGCGTAGAGCAAGAACAGGTACAGTTGGCGCCTATCAAAATGCTTGGAAATCAGGTGGTAAAGATAGAATTGGTAAATATGTAGGCTGGATTCCTCTTGCGGGCTCTATGTGTATAGCAATAGGTTATGCAGTAATTATTTCATATGTACTAAAAGGTTGGGCGCAATCTGTTACAGGAAGTCTTATGACCGTAGACACAGGCACTTGGTTTGAATCATTTGCTTTAAAAGATTATTCAGTTATTCCATACCATTTAATAGTTGTTGTTGGAACATTGCTTACATTAACATTTGGTGCGGATAGTATTGAGAAAAGTAATAGGGTTATGATGCCACTATTTTTTATATTGTTTATAATTCTAGCTATTCGTGTAGCTTTTTTACCAGGAGCAATAGAAGGATATAAATTTATGTTTTTTCCAAGATGGGAAGCATTATTAGATCCAATGGTTTGGATTTGGGCTATGGGACAAGCATTTTTCTCATTATCTGTAACTGGTAGTGGTATGATTGTATATGGTGCTTATCTTTCAGATGATGAAGATATAGTAGGTGGAGCAATAAATACTGCTATATTTGATACAATCGCAGCAATGTTAGCAGCATTAGTTATTATACCTGCTTGCTTTGCATATAATGTAGACGTTGGTTCGGGTCCTGGACTACTTTTTGTAACTTTACCTAAAATATTACAAGATATACCATTAGGTAGATTATTTTCAATAATATTATTTACAGCAGTAGTATTCGGTGGAGTAAGTTCTTTACAAAATATGTTTGAAGTAGTTGGGGAATCATTAATGTATAAATTCCCTAAATTAAAACGTATTCCTATGCTAGTATTATTATGTGTAATATGCTTTAGTATAGGTGTTAATATGGAACCTATATTTAGATGGGGACCATGGATGGATTTTGTATCAATATATATAATTCCAATTGGGGCAACTTTAGGTTCTATATCTTGGTTCTGGATTATGAAAAAAGAAGATTTGCTTAGTGAAGTCAACTTAGGAGCTAAAAAGAAACAGGGAGATTTATGGTACAATATTGGCAGGTATGTTTATGTACCATTTGCACTAATCTTGTGCTTAGTTGCTCTTTTTATGAAAGTAGCATTCTAAAACTTTATAAAATAGTATTACATTTAACTAAGAAACTTATAAATAATGTAAGCGCAGCGAATGTTATAATAATATATTTTATTATTATAATCCATGTAATTAGGAAAAGTTTAAAATATGAAAACTCCTAAACTAAAAGGTTTAGGAGTTTTTAATGAGGGATTGCTTTTGTTTAGCATTGTTTTCTTGTTTAAATGGTAAAAGCTCTTCATAGCAATAATCTAAATTTTTAAATTCTCCATCCTTTCTCATTACTGGATGGAAGTTTTTTGATTTTATAGCTTCTATAAAATCCTTATCATCCCTTATAGAATCATAAAATCTTGTAGCATACATACCAATCCTATCTATTACGTGAGCATCACTAGCACCTAAAGAAGGTAGTTGTAGCTCTGTTGCCGTTGCATAGGCTTGTAAATTGTGATAAGAATAGGTACTACCATTAAAGGATTCTACACCGGATAATAGGTGATTTACCTCTCTTAAGTGATTTTCCAATCCTCTGTTATTATTTCTAAAAGGATGAGCAGCTATTGCTACTCCATTGTGTTTTTTCACTAATCTTAATAGTTCCTCAGCGTGGATCATTTCCTTGGGAATATCTTTTAATCCAAATACTAAAATATCCCCTTGATAGGTTAGCACTTCTGCACCTACAATTACTAATACTCCGTTTATCTTAACGTAATCTCCTATATCATTTCTCAAATGGTTATTATCATGATTTGTTATACATATTCCATCAAGGCCGATTAACTTAGCCATGTCGATAGCCCTTTTAAGTTCTATAAAGCTATCTGGAGAATATTTATTTTCGTGTATATGAGTGTCTATAAGCATTGCTACGCCTCCATTATTATTTCTAACTAGATGATACCACAAATATCTTTGAAAAAAACTAGTATAGATAAATACAATAGCTAGCAAGCGAACTATTAAAAATTCTAATACATAACTATTGCTTAAAAGCAATATGTTATAATATTATATGGTAAATATTAATAGTGGAGGGAAAGAATATGAAAAGGATAAGTAAAATACTTATACTGCTCTTAATTATGTCTATGGTGTTATCTTTAACTGCCTGTGGCAATAAAGAAGAAGCGCCAGAAGTAGACCAAACAACCGAGAGCGAAGAAGTAGAAGATGCTGAAGAAAAGGTGGATTTGGAAGGGACAACCTTAAATGTAGTTGCTACTTCAGAATCCTACAAAGAATTCTTTGATAAATTTACTGATGAAACAGGAGTTAAAGTAGAGTTTATCTCTATGTCATCTGGGGAACTTATATCAAGAATTAAAGCTGAAGGTGGAAAACCTATGGCTGATCTATGGTTCGGTGGTGGACTAGATGCATTTATGGCAGCAAAAGAAGATGGATTACTAGAATCATATATTTCAAAGGAGTCTGAAGATATACCAGAGGAATTTAAAGACCCTGAAGGGTATTGGATTGGGAAAGGACTTACTATTGTTGGATTTTTAGTAAATAAGGATGTTTTAGAAGAAAACAATCTTCCAATGCCAACCAGTTGGAAGGATTTAACTAATCCAATCTATAAAGATGAGATTATAATGTCTAATCCAGCTATTTCAGGAACCAATTATGCTGTTGTAAATGGACTTTTGCAAGCAATGGGTGAAGAAGAAGGATGGAAGTTCTTTGAAGAAATGAATAAAAATATCCCTTACTATGGTAAAAGAGGTAAGGATCCACAATTAAAAACCATGGAGGGAGAATTTGCTATAGGAATTATTCCTGCTGATAAATCAGCTTTTGATCTTCAAGAAGAACAAAATGTAGAGGTAGTATTCCCAGAGGATGGTATACCTTGGGTACCAGAAGGAGTTGCTATATTTAAAAACTCTGAAAATGTTGAAGGAGCTAAAGCATTTTTAGATTTTATGCTTACTAAAGAAAACCAACAAATGTTGGCAGAAATCGATGGAAAAGACGGAGCACAAATGGTTAAACCAGGAGTAGAAGGATTTGACCTAGGTGTACCAAAGGAAAGATTTATAAAACAAGATTTATCTACATTTGGTTCGGATAGAGAAGCAATTTTAGAAAAATGGGCAGAGCTTGTAGGGGATAAGTAGTATGAAGATTAAAAAGGATAGGGTATCTAATCAATTAGATACCCGCTTTTTAAATTTAATAGACAAGTTAATATTGATAATAGTAGTATTATCTGTAATAATATTTATTTTTTATCCTATGATGGCAGTTTTCAAGGAAAGTTTCGTAATTGATGGAAAGCTTACATTAGATATATATAGAAGCTTATTTAGTAAAAATGCTAAGCTATTGAGTAATAGTTTGCTTGTAGCAGTACTTACTACAATTATATCTACTATATTTTCAATTGCCGTATCTATTTATGTTAGTTTTTCCAATAGTAAATATAGAAAAATATTTATACTAATTTTAATGCTAACTATGATATCGCCACCTTTCGTTTCTTCTTTAGCTTATATATCTTTATTTGGAAGAAGGGGGTTTATAACCCATAATATTTTAGGCCTTACTATGAATACCTATGGTTGGAAAGGTATAGTAGCAATGCAATCTTTAGGATTTACTTCATTAAATGCTTTAATGTTAATTGGAGTTATTGGTGGTATTGATAAAAGCCTATTTAATAGCTCATTAGATTTAGGAGCTAGTTCCTCCTATACCATTAGGCGGATTGTTATACCTTTAATGAGACCTGGTATTATAGTGGTAGCATTGCTTACTTTCGTTAGGTCTTTGGCGGATTTCGGTACTCCTATTATTATTGGAGGTTCTTTTAATGTATTATCAACTCATGCATATTTAAACGTAGTAGCTTATTCAGACTTACCCATGGCTGCTGCTATTAGTATATTATTATTTTTACCGGCTATTATTGCTTTTGTTTTATATAGAATATTGATGAAGGATTTAAATGTAATTTCAGGTAGCAATCTTAGAGAAGAATCAAAAGAACAGCTATTATCTATAGAAGGATTTTTTCCTAGATTACTTCAAATAATAACCTTTATATTCTTAGGAATGATGATTTTACAGTATACGTCAATATTTATGTCTGCTATTACAAAACCTAAATTTGGTAAGTTATATTTTACTTTAGACAATATAAAAGAGACAAAAAATTATATTTCAGGAAGTTTTATAAGGAGCATCTTTTATTCTTTGATTACTGGTGTATTAGGTAGTATAATAGGATTTTTAATATCCTATTATCTTGAAATTAGAAAGATTAAAGGGATGAAAACAATTGATTTTATATCCACTATGCCTTATATTATTCCTGGTACTTTTTTTGGACTTGGATATATTTTAGCTTTTAACAAATATCCTTTAGAGCTTACAGGTACTGCTTTAATTGTAATACTAAACTGTATATATAAGCAGCTCCCTTTACCAACCAAGGTTAGTAGTGCGGTTATATCCCAGATTAATCCTCAAGTAAATGAAGCAGCTAAGGATTTAGGAGCCCATGAGTTATATTTATTAAAGGATGTTGTGGTGCCTATGTCTAAGTCTGCGTTTTTGCTTTCCTTTGTCAACAATTTTACTGCCACTATGACTACTGTTGGTTCTATAATATTTTTAGTTTATCCTGGTAGGAAATTAGCTACTTTAGTTATGTTTGATGCCATACAAACTGGTAAATATAGAATAGGTTCTGTAATTGCATGTATGTTAATAGTTATGACTTTAATAGTTAATTTAATATTTTCAAAATTTTTATTGGAGGAAAAGGATGCTAATTAAAGTTGATAATTTAACAAAAAAATTTAATGATTTAGTTGCAGTAGATAATTTAAGTTTTCAGGCTAAGAAAGGTGAATTTATTTGCTTATTAGGTCCTAGTGGATGTGGGAAAACCACTGCCCTTAGGATGATTGGTGGCTTTTTAAAACCAGATAGGGGACAGATTATTATTGATGGTGAAAATATAACCAATGTTCCCCCGGAAAAAAGACCTGTATCTACTGTATTTCAGTCTTATGCTTTGTTTCCCCATATGACGGTTATGGAAAATGTAATCTATGGACTAAAGTTTAAAGGCTACTCTAAAAAGGAAGCTATAATAGAAGGAGAAGATTATTTAGATATAGTAGGATTAAATCTTGAGAAGAATAAAAAGGTAACTCAACTTAGTGGAGGACAACAACAAAGGGTGGCATTGGCAAGATCTCTTATTATAAATCCAAAGGTTTTATTGTTGGATGAGCCTTTGTCAAACTTAGATGCAAAGTTAAGGATTAGGATGAGGGATGAAATAAAGCATATTCAAGAACGGTTTAATATAACTATGATTTTTGTAACTCATGATCAAGAGGAAGCATTATCTATGGCAGATAGAGTTTTGATTATGAATAAAGGGAAATTAGAACAAATAGGAACTCCTGAGGAAGTGTATAATAATCCAAGAACCAAGTTTGTATTGGATTTTATGGGTTCATCTAATGTGCTTCAAAGTGAAGATAAAAACATTCAATTTATAAGGCCAGAAAAAATTATGATGAATAGAAACAAAGGGGGTATAGAAGGTATAATTGAGGAAAAGATATTCTTAGGCTCAATTATCCTTTACAAAATCAAAACAAAATCTCAAATTTATAAAATTCAGAAAAATAATGATGGATTAGATGAATATAGTGTAGGAGATAGAGTTTATATTACATTAAAAACTACTGGGTCTATAGCTCAGTAGTTTTTAATGTAATATAATAGAGGGGAAATCTAAAATATTGGAGGGATATGATTGAAAAAGATAGTAATCGCATTAGGAGGAAACGCTTTACAGGATGTAGATAGCTCTGCAACAGCAGAGGCCCAATTAAAAATAATAGAAAAGACTACTAAATATTTAGTGGATATTATAGAAGAAGGATACAATATAATCATAACCCATGGTAATGGTCCACAGGTAGGGAGGATAGTTATTCAAAATGAATTTGCAGATAAGATTACTCCTAGTATGCCTTTTGATGTTTGCGGTGCTATGAGTCAAGGGATGATAGGGTATCATTTACAACAAGCCTTAGGATATGAATTAAGAGTTAGGGAAATTGAAAAGTCAGTGGCAACAATAATCACCCAGGTAGTAGTAGACAAAGAGGATCAGGCATTTAAAAATGCCACAAAACCTATAGGCCCATTTTATACAAAGGAGGAAGTGGAAACACTTAGGATAGAAAAGGGATATGAGATAGTAGAGGATTCTGGCAGAGGATATAGAAGGGTAGTAGCTTCACCAGAGCCAAAGAGAATAGTGGAGATAGAAACAGTAAAAACTTTGATAGATAATAACAATATAGTTATAACAGTGGGCGGCGGTGGAATACCTGTAATTGAAGAAGAGGGAAAACTTAAAGGTGTAGAGGCAGTTATAGATAAGGATCTAGCATCAGCAAAACTTGCAGAAGATATAGATGCAGATATATTGCTGATACTTACTGCAGTAGAAAAGGTATTTATAAATTTTGGCAAACCGGATCAAAAAGGATTAGATCAAGTAAAAGTAGATGAAATGAAGAAATATGTAGAAGAGGGACATTTTGCTCCTGGAAGTATGTTGCCTAAAGTATTAGCAGGAATTAAGTTTGTAGAATCAAAACCAGAGAGAAAAACCATAATAACTTCTTTAGACAAAGCTGAAGAGGCCCTTAAGGATTTAAGCGGAACAATTATAAAATAAACTTATAAATAAGCTTTAATTATGTTATAATATCCTCGAAATATTAGGGAGGGATGAGGATGGGAAGGATAGCATTTAAAGGTGGTACTTTAATTGATGGGACTGGAAAGGAGCCTATTGAAAACTCTGTAATTCTTATAGAGGATAATAGGATTGTAAAAGTAGGTAGTGAAAGAGAGGTACATATAGAAAAGGATTATACAATTGTGGATATTTCTAATCAGATCATTATGCCAGGCCTTGCCTTTAGACTATGTTTGGGATTCCCACCCTTGGGCTCTTTGTGTGGACGGAAGAGAGGATTTAAGAAAAGCTGTAAGAACCATAGCTAGATCCAACCCAGATATGATAAAGATTTGGGCTACTGGTGGTGGACTATGGACATTGGAAAGAAAGACAGATCAGCATTATAGTTTTGAAGAAATTCAAATAGTGGTAGAAGAGGCCAATTATCTAGGTCTTCCCGTTAGAGCCCATGCAGAAAGCTTAGAGGGTGCTAAGGATTGTATAGAAGCTGGTGTTTATAGTATAGAGCATGGTCAAGAATTAGATGAGGAATGTTTGCAGATGATGAAGGAAAAGGATATTACATTTGTTCCTACTATGCAATTTTTCTATGAGTGGTTTACAGAATACGAACCTCCTTATAGACCTATTTTGGATCAATATCCGGGTGAAACCATTGCTGAAAAAGAATTAAATAGAACTATAGCTAATTTTAAAGCGGCAAAGGATGCAGGGATTAGAATTGTAATCGGGTCTGATTCGTTCTGTAGCCAGCTTACTCCTTATGGAGAATATAGTTTAAAAGAAATACATGCCGTTAATAAAGCAGGACTAACTCCAATGGAAACTATAGTTGCAGCTACAAAAGATGGAGCAAATATGCTTAAAATGGAAAAGGCTACAGGAACATTAGAAGAAGGGAAATTAGCAGATTTAATTGTTCTTACTAAAAATCCTTTGGATAATATAGAATATATTAATAGGGAAAATATGTCCATAATTATGAAAGATGGTGAGTTCATTAAAAAGGAAATATAGTGCATGCAGGATAAGTCAAAGTTAGAATTTCTAGCTTTGGCTTATTTTATATATAACTATTATCAATTGATAATAGTTTCTATTTAGAAAAGACAGTGGATTTTGGGGAAATGAGGGTATATAATATGAGTCATACATATTATCAATTAATAGAATATTATTTTGATTATATGAATAATATAGATTTATGGAGGAATAAATATGAATGAATATAAAATGGCTGCTAAAGCAAACTGGATAACTATATTAATGAATATATTTCTAGCAATTTTTAAAATAATAGCAGGGATAGTGGGTAAGAGTAAGGCTATGTTAGCAGATGGTGTTCATACACTATCTGATGTTTTTGCAACTTTTATTGTACTATTTGGGCTAAAAATATCTATGAAGGAGGCAGACAAAAATCATCCATATGGCCACGAGAGATATGAATCAGTGTTTGCTAAAATACTTAGTGTTGTATTGATAGTTACAGGGTTTTTTATTGGAATTGAAGGCATAAAATCTTTAATAAGTGGGGATATTAAAACACCAGATAAGATTGCGTTAATTGCAGCTTTTGTTTCTATTTTAGTAAAAGAAGGAATGTATTGGTATACTATAAAGGTAGCAAAAAAGATAAAATCTTTATCTATGGAAGCATCCGCTTGGCATCATAGATCAGATGCTCTATCATCTGTTGGTACTTTTATAGGAATACTCGGAGCTAGATTAGGATTAAAAGTATTAGATCCAATAGCAGCTATAATAGTTAGTATATTAATTATAAAAGTAGGTATAGACTTGTATACTAAATCCATTAAGGGTTTAGTAGATGAATCTGCAGATGATGAGATTATAGAAAAAATAAGGGAAATAACTTTATCTGTTAAGGAAGTTAAAGATATAAAAAATTTAAAAACAAGAATTTTTGGCAATAAAATATATGTAGATATTGCCATAACGGTAGATGGTAATA
>JAAZMG010000173.1 GCA_012798935.1 Tissierellia bacterium
CATTTCATTACCTATTCCAAAATATCTAGCTCCAATGATGGGGTCATGACTAAGAACAGAAAATCTGGCAATGGCTCCGTTAAGTAATAAATCAAATATTATTATAAAGAAAAATATAAAGGATATAAAAAGCATAATCCTATTATCATTATGTTTTTTTAATAAAGAAATATAAATTCCTAAAGCAATAATTAAGCTAATAAAAAACTTAGACACACTATCGATTGTAAAAATAGAACCTAATGTAAGTATTATAGGGATTCCATATAATAAAAGCAATAATATTCTAAACAGTTTCCCTATCCTATTATCTATTTTTATATTTAATAAAAAAGCTAATACTGTCATCATCATTATAATAATAGATATGATACCATAGATTAGTAGCGTTTTAGATCTAACTTTTGATGTAGTATTAATACGTCGACTAATAGATTTAATATAATTTAATGCTTCATTTTTTTCTATGCTTTTAATTGGATTGCCCGACATATTTTCTGAAGAAATATTAAAAAAGCTAGTTACCGTTGGGGCAATATCTAAATTGGATACAATACCTTCTCTATTTGTAGTAGATGAAGTTGTAATCCCCTTTTTTATATCCTTCCCCCAAAGTATAATAGGAGACAATTTATTATCGTCTATTCTTTCTTCTCCACTATTTGGGCTTAAAATCATTAGTAATGACTTTTCCTTATCTAAGGTTCTTACTAAATTTCCAATAAATTGATCAATATCCTTTAAAATTAGATTCCTTTTATAATCAAATATATCCTGAGACAAAAAATTACTATAACTATTAAGTCTAGATAAATCTCCCGTATCTATAAGTATCACGGAAGCTTTTGACTTAATATTATCTATTTCTTCTAGAATCTTATCATAATCTGTTTTAAATCCATAAGGATAGCCTATATCCTCTATAAGGATATTGTCTAAATTGCCATAATCTATAAGCCCTTTAGAATCCATTATTATTAATGCCGATGTTCTAATTATTTCTTCATCTGTATCACTGTTTCCAAAAGCAGAAGTCTTAAGACCTGAATCATGTAAGCTACCGCCTAATGCTCCTAAATAAGGAGAATAATTATTATTCTCATTTTGATTATATAATCTACCTATTTGGATATTTCCAATAGCGTATTCCTTATCTAAGAGGCCCACTCGATTTTCATAGATTTTCTTATTCTCATCATTTAAATTATAAAATTGACTACTTTCATTATTAGCATAGGCTTTAGCTGAAGCACCTATAGTAATAAAACTTCCCCGCCTTTATAACCGCTTATACCTCTAGAATTCATCAATCCAATATTTCCCTCATCAATTAAATTATTTAAATTAGGCATTTTTTCAATATCTAAAAGGGTCAGCTTGTTTACAATAACAATATAGGCATTATTATCAATATCTATATTATTTCCATAACTAGATTGCCCCACAAAAAATAATAGAAAAAAGATTGTAAATGTTATTACATATATTTTATTTGATCTCACTTAAACTTCTCTCCTAAACCTTTTTTTCGTTTTGTAAATAAAAGCCTAATATTTCTTCTAATAATTCATCTCGTTCAATTTTTCTAATTAAACTTCTAGCCTCCTTATGGCTAGTAATATAAGTAGGATCCCCAGATAAAACATATCCTATTATTTGATTTATAGGGTCATACCCTTTTTCCTTTAATGCATCATACACAGTAAAGATAATTTTTTTTGCTTGGTTTTCTTTTTCCTTTGGTGGCTTAAATTTCATAGTTTCATTAAAATTATTATCCATAAAAACACCCCCTATTATATATATACCATATCATATATATAATATACAGTACTAAAATAAATATTAGCCATGATGGCTAATATTTATTTTAGTTGTTCACTTATCAAAATAGGCACAATATTTAAAGCCTCTTCAACTTTAGATATATCCTTTCCTCCAGCCTGTGCCATATCTGATCGGCCGCCACCTCCACCACCAGTTATCTTTGCAACTTCTTTTACAATATTACCAGCATGAATACCTTTAGCCACTATATCCTTAGTAACCATTGAAACAAAGGATATTTTCCCTTTATCAACACTTGCTAAAACTATTACCCCAGAACCTAATCTATCTCTTATCTCATCACCTAGGTTTCTCAAACTATCCATGTCCATATTTTCAATCTTATAGGTTATTAGACTTATTCCATTAGTATCTTGTTTTGCATTTAATATATCATCTGCTATAGATGAAGCCATTTTAGATTTTAGTAGTTCTATTTCCTTTTCTTTTTCTTTAATTTCTTCAGTTATACTATGAACTCTATCTAGTAAATCATTTTTGCTTGACTTCAAAACGTAGCTAATATTATTGATATCTTTTTCCAATTCATTTAGATATTTATAAACAGTTCTACCCGTGATAGCTTCAATCCTCCTAACCCCAGAAGCAATACTTGATTCAGATATGATTTTAAACAGGCCTATATTGCTTGTATTCTCTACATGGGTACCTCCACATAATTCTTTTGAATATTCTCCCATTTGAACAACCCTAACTTGAGCCTTATATTTATCTTCAAATAATCCAACTACACCCATTTTTTCCGATTCTTCTAAAGAAGTCTCTATGGTTTTAACCTCTAAAGATTCTAGAATTTTTTCATTTACTATTCTTTCTACCTTTTCCAATTCCTCCCGGCTTACTGCTTGATAGTGGGTAAAATCAAATCTTAACCTATTAGGTAAAACTATAGAACCTGCTTGATTCACATGATTTCCTAATACATCCTTTAACGCTCTATGAAGCAAATGAGTAGCTGAATGGTTTCTCTTAATATCTCCTCTATGCTTTTTATCAACATTTGCCCATACCATATCTCCAATATTAATGGTACCAGTTTGAACCTTTATAAAATGAATAATAGATTCATCTATCGTATGTTTTGTATCTATAACCTTTCCCTTAAAACTTTCATTTTCAATATGTCCAATATCTCCTATCTGTCCACCACTTTCAGCATAAAAGGGAGTTTCTTTTAAGATTAATAGACCTTCTTCTCCCTCAGTTATTCTATTAACATTTTCACCATCTATAAATAATCCAATTACCTCTGATTCCCAAGTTATGGTTTCATAGCCTTTAAAAGTAGTTTGATAACCTTTAAGTATTTCTAAAGGATGACCGTTCTTCCAACCAGAATCAGATAATCCTTCCCTAGCTTTCCTTGCCCTATTCCTTTGCTGATCCATATAAGTATTAAATCCATCCTCATCTGCTCTTAGCCCTTTTTCCTCTAATATTTCCTTTGTTAAATCTAGTGGAAAACCATAGGTATCATATAGTTTAAATGCTTCCTCGCCATTTAGGCATTCTTCATGGTTTTTTATCATGTTTTCAATATAATTTTCTAATATATTAATCCCTTGATGAATAGTTTCCTCGAATTTTTCCTCTTCTGCTTTTATAACTTTCTTTATCTGTTCTTCTCTCTCTTTTATTTCTGGATATTCTGTTTTCCAAGACTCAATAACCTTTTCTACAATAGAATTTAAAAACATCTCCTCAATGCCTAATAACTTACCATGTCTTGCTGCCCTTCTTATTAGCCTTCGAAGTACATAGCCTCTTCCCTCATTACTTGGTAATACTCCATCAGACACTAGAAAAGTCATTGCCCTACAATGATCTGTAATAACCCTTAGAGAAGTGTCAACTTTAGGGTCAGAACCATAAGTTTTCCCAGATACTTTCTCTACAAATTCAAGTATTTTTCTAATTTCTCTTATTTCAAATATATTTTGAGCGCCTTCCATAATAGCAGTAATCCTCTCAAGCCCCATCCCCGTATCAATATTTGGATGTTCTAATGGATGATATTCACCATTTTCATCCTTATCATACTGGGTAAAAACCAAGTTCCAAACTTCAATAAACCTATCACATTCACAACCAGGCTTGCAAGTGAATTCACCACAACCAAATTGTACCCCCCTATCTACATATATCTCTGAGCAGGGACCACAAGGGCCTACTTCTAGTTCCCAAAAATTGTCTTCTTTCCCTAATCGTACTATCTTTTTTTCATCTACTCCTATATTTTCCTTCCATATTTGAAAAGCTTCATCATCATCTAAATATATAGATACCCATAGATCCTCCTTTGGTATTCCCAATCTCTCCGTTAAAAATTCCCATGCCCATCCTATTGCCTCTTTTTTAAAATAGTCAGCAAAAGAAAAATTGCCAAGCATTTCAAAGAAAGTAGCGTGTCTATCCGTTCTTCCTACATTTTCAATATCTGCAGTCCTAATACATTTTTGACAAGTTACAACTCTATTACTAGGTGGAATTTCTTCTCCTGTAAAATAGGGTTTTAATGGTGCCATGCCAGCGTTTATAAGTAATAAGCTTTTATCCTTTTTAGGCACTAAAGAAAAACTTGGCATAATTAAATGATTCTTTTCTTTGAAAAACTGTAAAAATTCTCTCCTCATTTTATGTAGTCCTATATTTTTCATCTATTTCGCACCTCTCTAAATATAATTTAAATATTTTCAGTCTTCAAAACAAAGGCCTATGTTAAAACAAAATTATAATGAAAACCTTAGTTTAAACCAAAATCCATAAGTTATAAAAAATTCGTCCCCATCAAAGGGACGAGAATTCACGTTCCTATCTATATGTGGATTATAATTTAAACTTGAACTTTTGTCAACAAATTAGGACCTATAAACCATATTAATCCATTATATTCGGCCTCCTTACTTTTCCCATAAAAAAACCAAATAATATTTTAAATATAGCAACTGC
>JAAZMG010000015.1 GCA_012798935.1 Tissierellia bacterium
AGCCTCTTTCAGTTGAACTTGGACCTGGTCTTGTAACCACTATGTTTGATGGTATACAAAGACCTCTTGAATCTATCAGAGAAGTAGCTGGAGACTTTTTAGCAAAGGGCGTAGCTGTTCATGCTCTTGATAGAGAGAAAAAGTGGCATTTTACTCCTCAAGTAAAAGTAGGAGAAGATGTTGGACCAGGAGATGTAATAGGAACAGTTCAAGAAACTGCAGTAGTTCTCCATAGGATAATGGTACCTCAAGGGGTACATGGAAAAGTTAAATCCATTGAAGAGGGAGAATTTACTGTTGATAATACAGTATGTGTTGTACAAGGAGAAGACAAAGAACATGCAATTACAATGGTTCAAAGATGGCCAGTTAGGAAAGGTAGAGGCTATGTTAGAAAGCTAGATCCAGATGAGCCTTTAATTACAGGACAAAGGGTAATTGATACATTCTTCCCTGTAACTAAGGGAGGAACAGCGGCAATTCCAGGACCTTTTGGTTCAGGGAAAACCGTAGTACAGCATCAACTTGCTAAATGGGCAGATGCAGAGATAATAGTTTATGTTGGTTGTGGAGAACGTGGTAATGAGATGACAGAGGTACTTTTGGATTTCCCAAAACTTATAGACCCTAATACTGGGGAATCACTAATGGAAAGAACAGTTCTTATTGCTAATACGTCCAATATGCCTGTTGCTGCTAGGGAAGCTTCCCTATATACAGGTATGACCATAGCAGAATATTTTAGAGATATGGGCTATTCCGTAGCTATAATGGCAGACTCTACATCTAGATGGGCAGAAGCTTTAAGAGAGATGTCCAGTAGGCTGGAAGAGATGCCTGGTGACGAAGGATATCCTGCATATCTAGCTTCTAGAGTTGCTGATTTCTATGAAAGAGCTGGAAAAGTCCAATGTCTAGGTAAAGATGAAAGAGTTGGAGCTTTAACTGCAATTGGCGCAGTATCGCCTCCAGGAGGAGATATTTCTGAACCAGTATCTCAAGCTACTTTGAGAATAGTAAAGGTATTCTGGGGATTAGATGCACCTCTTGCTTATAGAAGGCACTTCCCGGCTATTAACTGGTTAAACTCTTACAGCCTTTACCAAGCTAAGGCGGATAAGTGGATGGATGAAAATGTAGATCCAGAGTTTTCTGCTAATAGACTAAAGGCTATGTCTCTCCTTCAAGATGAATCTAGTCTTCAAGAGATTGTTAGACTAGTAGGTAGGGACTCCCTATCAGAAGGAGACCAGTTAAAACTAGAAGCAGCAAGGTCTATTAGGGAAGACTATTTACAACAAAATGCTTATCATGAGGAAGACACTTATGCATCTTTGAAGAAGCAAAACCTTATGTTGAAAATGGTTTTAGCCTTCTATGATGAAGGATTAAGAGCTTTGGATCATGGGGTTTATTTAGAAAAAATAGAGAAACTAGATGTAAGAGAAAAAATTGCAAGAGCTAAGTATCTAGGTAAAGATGATGTAGAACAAATAAACGATATAATAGCCGAACTAAAGCAAAACATCGATGATCTCATAAGCGAAGGAGGTATCCTTGATGCTTAAAGAATATAGGACAGTTTCAGAAGTTGTAGGGCCTTTGATGATGGTAGAAGGCGTAGAGGGCGTTAAATTTGAGGAATTAGTAGATATTGAAATTCAAACAGGTGAAAGAAGAAGAGGTAGAGTACTAGAAGTAGATGGTGATATAGCAGTAGTACAGCTTTTCGAAGGTTCCTCAGGTATAAATCTAGGTGGAACTAAGGTTAGATTCTTAGGAAGACCTCTTGAATTAGGTGTATCTAAAGATATGATAGGAAGGGTATTTGATGGATTAGGAAGTCCAATAGATGATGGACCTAAGATTATTCCAGATGAAAAACGAGACGTAAATGGGGTGCCTATGAATCCAGTTGCAAGGGATTACCCATCCGAGTTTATACAAACAGGAATCTCTGCAATAGATGGACTAAACACTTTAGTTAGAGGACAAAAATTACCTATTTTCTCTGGTTCTGGGCTTCCTCATGCTGAAGTTGCAGCACAGATAGCTAGACAAGCAAGAGTTATAGGACATGGCGAGGGAGATAGGTTTGCAGTAGTATTTGCTGCAATGGGTATTACCTTCGAAGAAGCTCAATTCTTTATAGATGACTTTAATAAGACTGGTTCTATAAATAGGGCTGTTTTATTTATGAACTTAGCCGATGACCCAGCTATAGAAAGAATAGCAACACCTCGTATGGCTTTAACATGTGCTGAATATTTAGCTTATGAAGTAGGTATGCACGTATTGGTTATATTGACAGATATGACTAACTATGCAGAAGCATTAAGGGAAACTTCTGCAGCTAGAAAGGAAGTTCCAGGTAGAAGGGGATATCCAGGATATCTATACACTGACCTTTCAACCATATATGAAAGGGCTGGTAGGATTAGAGGAAGAGAAGGTTCTATAACCCAAATTCCAATTCTTACTATGCCAGAGGATGATATAACCCATCCAATTCCAGACCTTACTGGTTATATTACGGAAGGACAGATTATACTTTCTAGGGAATTATATAGAAGAGGTATAGCACCTCCAATAGACGTACTTCCATCCCTTTCCAGACTTAAGGACGAGGGGATAGGAGAAGGCAAAACTAGGGAGGACCATGCAGATACTATGAACCAGCTATTTGCAGCTTATGCATCTGGTAAAGAAGCTAGAGAATTAGCAGTTATATTAGGGGATGCAGCTCTATCCGATACGGATAAAGCCTTTGCAAAATTCTCAGAAGCCTTTGAGAATCAATATGTAAGTCAAGGTTACGATAATAATAGAAATATTACAGATACCCTAGATTTAGGTTGGGATCTACTGAAGATTCTACCTAGAACTGAGCTTAAGAGAATTAGGGACGAATATCTTGAGAAATACCTTCCGGAGGAGACTGAAGGAGTTGAAAAATAGTGGCTAGATTGGATGTGAAACCTACCCGTATGGAGCTTACAAAGCTTAAAGCCAGACTATCCACTGCTACAAGAGGACATAAGCTCCTGAAGGATAAGCAAGATGAACTCATGCGGGTATTCATTAATAAGATTAAAGAAAATCAAGCTCTTAGGAAAGAAGTGGAAAAGGATTTATATGAATCTTTTCAAGAGTTTCTATTAGCCAGTGCTGTAATGTCACCTGAATTACTAGAACAGGCAGTAGCATATCCTAAAGAGAGTATTTCAGTTGATATAAAGAGAAAAAATATAATGAGTGTTAACGTTCCCGTTATGAACTTTATCAGAAAGTTAGAGGGAGATAAGGGCAGTATATATCCTTATGGATTTGTTCAAACCTCCTCAGAACTTGATGATGCAATTTCAAAACTATATGGAATTATGGAAAAGCTTTTAAAGCTAGCAGAGGTAGAAAAAGCTTGTCAATTGATGGCAGATGAGATTGAAAAGACAAGAAGAAGAGTAAATGCTTTGGAATATAGAACTATACCAGAGCTTGAAGAAACCATAAGATATATAGTTATGAAATTAGACGAAAATGAACGAAGTACCATAACTAGGCTTATGAAGGTTAAGGATATTATTGCAAAAGAAGCTTAAGATAACATGACAGAGATAATTCTCTGTCATGTTTAAATTTTTTAAAAGCGAATATAAAGTTCAATCTATAAGGTATAAAAACCACCCTTTCTTGGCAATACTTTTATCATAAGGAAAGGGTATTTTTTATGTGAAAATGTTTTGTCCCCCTTTACATTTTTATTATATAC
>JAAZMG010000174.1 GCA_012798935.1 Tissierellia bacterium
ATAAGATTTACCTTCAGCATCATAGGCCCTTACCTTAAAGGAATAGTCGCCATTTTCTCCTATTTTTGGTTCCCATTTATATTGACCTTGAGGGTCCTGTTCTGTAATTAAGTTAATTTCATCTGTATCTAATTTAGTAATCTCGTATTCAACATAGGATGCAACAAAGTTAGTATCAGCACCTAGATATATTGTATCATCTAGAATTTCTGATTCCTTTACCCCGGTTAAAGAAACTTTAGGGTTTATATCTATATAAACTGGAATTGCATCCCCTGCCAAAAATTTTCCGCTATCATCATAAAGAGCAGCTACAAGTACCTTTTCCCCCTTATCCTGTAAATTGGGTAACCAGGAGTATTTATTGGTTAATTGGTTTCCTCTAGCCACAACTGTTCCTTGGGCAGTTTCTGGGTCTAATAGAAGATATTTTATATCTTTGGCATTTTTAATATTGGTATTTCCTAATTCTATTTGCAAATTAGTTTTGCCAGTTATAGCTTGTCCAGGCTTTAGATTTAAAATTTCTAAATCGAAAAAGGGAGTAATATCTGATTTATTGCTTGAATCAATAGAAACAAATTTATTAGCTTCATCCCATTCTATTCCTATGCCCAAAGCATTACTTACCAAACGAAGCGGCACATAGGTACGACTATCTATTATTTTAGGCGAAACATCACTTAGACCATAGGATTTATCTCCATTTTCATAAGTGATTAAATGGCTATCAATCCTTAATAATACCGAAGTACCATCTTTTTCAATAGCCACAGTTCTATCCTTTTCATTCCAGATAACCTCTGCCTCCAATTCCTCCGCTATAAAACGTATTGGTACCAATGTTCGCCCATTTTCAATTATGGGGCTGGACAAAGAGGTAATATCTTTTCCATCCATTATCAACTTAATTGACATGGTAGCTAATGAATGTGAGCTAGGCCATTGAGCAAATATCAATACCAGAACTAATACAAAGAATAAACTTCGATTTAATACATTGGATCTTCCGTTCATTTTTTCTACTCCTTTCTTTTATGTAATATCTTTGCCTTATACTTCTATTATAACCTATGATTTTGGTTATTTTGGTATTTTTAGATTACATTTGTGTTACAACTTAGGTATTTAAATGAGTAATAGACGCATCTATCTTAGACATTTGTTATATCCTTTACCAATTCATCTATTATCATTTCTTGGTACCCAGCATATCCCCTATGTTTAATGGTTTCACCTATGCCAATCAATTCTTTGTTCTTCAAATTCTTGAGCTTTTTTATTCTGCTATTGTTTATCTTTTCTTTTGACATGGATTTATTATAATCTCCTATACCATACCTCCAAAGAGTTAAATTTTCACCGTATCTATTCTTTAGTTTATCAGCTATTACTAATCCCTCTGGATCAAAATCTCCTGAATAATATATATGGGTTCCCTCTTTTACAAGCATATCTAAAAGTATTAATGAGGCTAGTTTCACTTGACCATAGGTGCATATTAGGGAAGGCCTTTCTCTATATGTTCTGTGTAAAACTTCACTAAAAACAGTGGGATTTTCAAAAACAAAAACCTTTTTATTCATACTAACAACCTTTTCTATTTCTTTTAAGTTCCAAAGGGATGCCTGTAAGGGCTCTCGAGAATTATAAAACCCCTCCCAACCTGAATGAATCCCTCCTTCCCCATAAGCCAATAATCCACTACATATGGTAAAATTGGATATCTCATCTTTTATAAGTCCAGCCTTATAAAAAGTTTCTGTTCTTTCTTCTGCATTTTCAGGATACTCTAGCCCTAGA
>JAAZMG010000175.1 GCA_012798935.1 Tissierellia bacterium
ACTTCCCAGCCCTTACCTTCTCGCTTATATACTCCCATTCCTTCTATGCCTCCTTCTTCGGCAAGAGAGGCTATAGTTTTTATTATATCATAATTTGTTTTTGACATACAAATCCTCCTTTAAAATTAAAAAATCTGCCTCTTCAACAAAAAGAGGCAGTATAGATCACCCTAAAAATTTCAACTAACTATTCATGTTACAAATTAAATACTGCGGTTACAGCCATATTAAAAAAACTGCAAAAAATGCAAAAAAGCCCGAAACCTAAGCTTATAGAAAATCTTACTATAAACCTAGGTTTCGGGTCTTTGTTTTAATAAACATTTATTCTTGTCTAATATTAATTTTAAAAAACAAATTTACTTCTTAATAATTCCAACTTTTTATGCTTCTTCTATGAAATCACTAAAATACTCAATTATTGCTTCTGTTTGTTCACGATTCTCTAACCACTTATAAGCCTCTTCTCTAGTTAAACTGATAATATTATCAGATCCGCTCCAAGAATTATTACCGCAACTGACACTATACTCAGTCATTGCTCCACCTTCACCAAATAAAAAGTAATTTCCTTTAGCTGTTACATATAATTCCTCAAAAACGTATCTAAAGTCATCTGCACCTAACCCATTCCAATAGTCTGCTATTTTAGTAGCTTTCTCAGTATCATACAATTTACCATCTATTACCTTTTTCATTAATATTTCCTCCTTATAATTTTAATTTACTTAAATAACGATTAATATTTTGGCTTTGGTATAATCCTTTATCATCTATAACCCCCTTTTCTAAAGAAATATTTTTATAACTTTTTGTATAAAACTTCTTCAAAATCATATGATTTTGAATATAATCCACAAAATTTGTGAACTTTTAATCTGAGGTCATATTAACTAATACATGTAGAAATTTTATAGACTTCTATACTTTAAATATCTGAATTTATTCTTCTATATCTAACCGATTTAATGCTTCTTCTAATAAGAATTTAACAACATCAGATTTTCCCATATTCAATCGCTTTACAATCCTGTTAATTTTGGCAATTAGTGAAACCCCAAGATAATATGTTCTTCTTTTCTCTTCCTCCTTTTCCTCTCTTTTTTGATAACAATTTTGTTCCCTTCATTAGTTATATTATTGTCATCAGCTGTATTTTTATCTTTGCCATCATAATTTTTTGGTTCTAACTTTTTTCCCTTTGCATTTTCAGCTATTAATTTAACTCTAATCAAAACGTCTTCACTATTACTGTCTTTTATGTTCATATCCTCTACCACTCCTTTTAAGTTTTGATTTTCTTTTTTCATAATAATCACCTCTTCAGGATATTTATTAAAAATGCAAAAAGACCCAGGTTAAATTTAGTAACAATCTACAAAATTTAATTCTGGGTCAAAATATCTGTGTAGCTATTAAATTGTAAAACCTACAATCTTTAGTTCCTTCTACAAATATTAGTGTATTCTAAGTCTATATATTTAAATTATCATATAAATCATTTATTTCATCCTGCCTAATCCCTAAATATCTCTTTGTAACACTTAAGTTGCTATGATTTAATGTCTCCATAATCAGGGCTGGATTAAATCCACTTTTCCAAGCGTGATACCCCCAAGTTTTTCTTAATGAATGAGTCCCAACATTTTCTTTAATATCTACAACTTCAGCTGCTTCCTTTAAAATTATTAATGCTTGTTGTCGAGTTATAGGCTTATTATCCCCTTCTCTAGACTTGAAAATATAGTCACTCATAGAATAATGTCTCTAAACTTTCAAAAAGCTCTTGTAGGGCTTTTTGAGCAGCCTTATTTAATTTAATACTCCTTAATTTTTTTGTTTTCCCTTCTTTCAAATTAACGATTATAAAATTCTTACCATCATAAACGTCTCCCCATTTCAAATTTAATAAATCTGATATTCTTAAAGCTACATTTATTCCTACTACAAATAGTGCATAGTCTCTTAACTTTTTTCCTTTTAAATAATTTTTCATGACATTTATCTTTTTTGGATCACGGATTGGTTCAACTGCATTCATAAAATCACCACTTTTTTAAAAATTATATTTCGTTACCAATTTTTCTTATTGTTATTATATTAGATATTATGACAAACTCAATATTATAAAAATAAGAAATGAAAAGATAAAAAACCCTCTAAACATTGATATATTGAGATTCATACCATTTTTTATCAGTTTGTCATATCTTCTATTATATTAACTGAATTTATGATTAGATGACTTACTTTGTAAAGTAGGATGTTCTTATTATCAAACTTCTGTATAATCTAAAAACATTCTATATTTAGATCATGGAAAGCCTGAATCAGTTATTCCACCTTAATTAGGAAATTAGATCTAAATTATATGGGCATCTATATGTTAATGTTTCTAAGTCTGTATCTCTTGGATTGAAAATTATTGCATGGTTGCTCCAAAATTCAAACATCTTTCTTCTTTCTAACTCGTCTTTTATACTTGGATCATCAAGCTCCTTAACCAAATATTCCCCTGGATACATTGTTATAAGATAGTATTCATTATCTTTTGTATAACTTCTATTTAATACGAATATACTTTTGTTTATTAGTTTCCTTTTACCATTTAAAGTAAATCTACTATAAATATCTCTATTTTTTCTTTTCCCATATACTATCTCATCACCTGGTTTTGTTTGAGTCAATGTTGAAAATCCAATATTGAATGGAAACTCAACTATGATTGCTAAAAAATCTGTGTTTAAATTGTCAAAATATCCTTTATTTAAAGCATATTGTACCAGTTTGTAATAGGGTATGATAAAATCTCTTTTATGGACCTCCATATGGGTCCTAAATCTATTAGATTGAATTATCTTAGGTCTTTTTATATTTTCTTCATCTTTTAAATTTAGATTTTGCCTATTATTTAAACCATATATATTTATCCACCAATATGAATCCCCTTCATCTATTGCCTTGAATCCAATAGTGGCTAAATCCTTATTTTCAGTATTTATGAGAAAATCAATATTCTCTGTGTAGTATTCATCCCATCTAAATGCCTTTTTTATTTCTAAAATAGCTTCATCATAGGGTATTGTTCTTGGCTCTATAACGGAATTATTTATGATACCTCGTTTTTCTATTAGCAAATATCTTCCAGATAATAACTTTTTGGCGACATTTAATATTGATTCTTCATTGAAATATTCCCTTCCTGTTCGTACTAGTTCCACAATATCACCATCTTGCATTATGATTATAATTGAGTCTTCTTGAATAATAGTTTGTTTATATTTATGTTCAGAAGGAAATAATTTTGAACTAATATTATTGCAATATAAACTTGGGTTAATTAAATCAAACTCTTCATCATAATATCCATTAATATACCTTTTTACAAAGTGTCCCATTTTTATAATTTTTGTACGCAACTCCGTAGAACTCATCAATTCATTTTTCCTACCCATGTTTTATCCTCCTAACTTAGTTTTAATTTTTCAACAAATTTCCAAATTAATCACAACATTTTTCATACCGCTATACTTTACTAGACTTTTAAATCTAAATTAAACAATTCTACTTAGTAGACCTAATCTTTCGTATATTTTTATTTTCTAGATACTTGCTTACTAAATTACAAATATTGCTATTGTCTCTCCGGGTGCAGGACATCATATGTGCTATTAATTCTATTTTTTCGTCTTCATACAGTGTTTTTGAACCTAAACTTTTCATAAATCCTCTCTTAGACACTTTCACCCTCTCCTTCTGTATAAATTTGTACAATAAAAGAATCCACAACTCTTAAGAGTGTGGGATATTATTTCTTATACCTTATAGTTATTTAGGATTAAGTTTTATGTTTGTAAAAAGAATTGCCCATTTAACTATTTATGTTGTAAAAGTTGCAAAGGGGCTAAAAAATAACCTGATAATGCATCAACTCTATTTTTGATCACCCAGAAAAAGCAAAAGTGGGAGATGTGATTCCCACCTTTGGCTATGTCTATATACTACTATGCACACTTTTATTCTTTATTATTTA
>JAAZMG010000176.1 GCA_012798935.1 Tissierellia bacterium
CACAAGCACCTTGAACATTGTTTTGTCCTCTTAATGGGTTTACCCCTGCAGAGGCCTTTCCAATATTCCCGCAAAGTAATGCTAAATTGGATGTGCTCATTACTCCTTTGGTTCCTGTAGTATGTTGAGTTATACCCATAGCGTAGTAAATACCTGCCTTATCAGCTTCCCCATATATAATAGCCGCTTTGATTATATCCTCTGGATCTACCCCGCATATTTCCGCTACCCTCTCTGGAGTATATTCCCTTATCTTCATTTTAAAATCTTCAAAGTTTTCTGTTCTCTCTTCTATATATTTCATATCGTGTAATCCTTTTTCAATGATTACATTCATCATTCCATTTAATAAAGCTATATTGGTTCCTGGTTTTATTTGAAGATATACATCTGCATAATCTGCTAATTCAATCCTTCTTGGATCTGCTACTATAAGTTTTGCTCCTTTTTTTACAGCTTGTTTCATATAAGCTCCTATTACAGGGTGATTTTCTGTAGTATTTGATCCTATTACAAATATAGATTCTGTATCCAACACTTCTTCTATACTATTAGTCATAGCACCGCTTCCTAATGTAGCTGCAAGACCTGCAACTGTTGAAGAGTGTCAGAGGCGGGCACAGTGATCTATATTGTTGGTTCCAATAACCGCCCTAAACATTTTTTGAAATAGATAATTTTCTTCATTGGTACATCTAGCAGAAGTTAAACCTGCAAAAGCCTCTGGCCCATGTTCTTCCTTTATCCCATTCATTTTATCCACTATAACTTTATAGGCCTCTTCCCAAGTGGCCTCTTGAAATTGTCCATCTTTCTTTATAAGAGGAGTTTTCAACCTATCTGGATGATTTATAAATGGGTATGCAAACCTACCTTTAACACATAAGAGTCCACGGTTTGGTGATGCCTTTGCTGGCTCTACACCTATTACCTTCTCCCCCTTAACCAATAGTTCCATTTGGCAGCCTACCCCACAATAGGAACAGGTAGTTCTAACCTTTCTTATATCCCAATGTCTAAATTTTTCCCTTGTTTTTGGCCTCAAAGCTCCTACTGGACATACTGCCACACAGTTTCCACAGGACACACAATTTGAAGTTGCAAGTCCCATATCAAAAGGAGTGGATACCTTAGTATCAAAACCTCTCCCCTCTAAGCCAATGGCACTGGTTCCCTGAAGTTCAGAACACACCCTAACACATTTACCACATAATATACATTTATTAGGGTCATAGGTATAAAAGTGGTTAGAGTCATCTATAGGATAATCCCTTTTCTCTCCAATAAAACTTCCCTTTTCTATACCATATTCATAGCAATAATCTTGTAGTTTACAATCTCCTGATTTCTCACAGGTCAAACAATCCTGTGGATGGTTAGAAAATAAAAGGTCCAAAATATCTCTTCTAGTTTTCATAACCTTTTCACTATGGGTTTCTATAACCATTCCCTCAGCCACCTTAAGTGAACATGAAGTCATAAGATTTTTCTTACCCTTAACCTCTACTACACATAACCTACAAGCTGCAGAAGGTTCTAATCTTTCATCATGGCATAAAGTAGGTATATCTATCCCTA
>JAAZMG010000177.1 GCA_012798935.1 Tissierellia bacterium
CTATAAAAACCATCAAATATTTATCACCTTTTGTCAAGACCTTCACCCTTTGTTATCCTACTTTCTATGCATATTATAATTAGTTTATCATTTATACTTTTGATTTACAAGCTAGAATTATAAAGTTAAATAGGATAGCCTCTTTATATTATAAATGAATTCTTAACAAAATAAAAGAGCCTAATTAAAGGCTCTAAATTATTAAACTGCTACTTTTTCTTTTTTTAAACTTGACCATATAGCCTTTGTAGGACATTTTTCAGCACATATTCCACAATTTATACACTTTTCATAGTCAATTTTTGCTAAATTATTTTCAAATATAAAAGCATCTTCAGGGCAATTTTTAACACAGATTCGACAGCCTATACATCCAATACTACAATTACCCCTAACTACTTTACCAGTATCATTGCTTTTACATTTAACTACTACCTCTTGTTCATAAGGAACAAGCTCTATTATTCCTTTTGGGCAAATACCTATACAAGCTTTACATGCTACACATTTTTCTTTATCTATAATTGCAACTCCATCAATAATTTTTATAGCATCATATTGACAAACATCTTTGCATGTTCCACAGCCTAAACAGCCATAAGAACAGTATTTGCTACCTCCTGCTAAAATATTTTTTGCTCTACAATCCTGTATTCCATTATATATATATTTATCCTTTGCATTATGGCAATCTCCTTGGCATAAAACAGTTGCTACTTCCCTTATAGTCTCTACTGCATTTACACCCATAATATCTGCTATATTTTCAGCTACAGGTTCCCCTCCCACACTACATGCATTTACTAATGCTTTTCCTTCTACTATAGCTGAAGCTAAACCATCACATCCTGGGAATCCACAGGCGCCACAGTTAGCACCAGGTAAAACCTTCCTAATTTCTTCCACTTTTGGATCTACCTCTATGGAAAAAGCCCTAGATGCCAAGGAAAGACTTACACCAAATAAAAGTCCTAAACCACCTAATACAGTTACCGGGTATATTATTCCACTCATTTTATTACCTCCTATACAAGTCCATTAAATCCTAAAAATGCTATAGACATAAGACCTGCTGTTATTAATGCAATGGGAAAACCTTCCAAAGCTTCTGGTACATCTGCTACCTCCAATTGTTCCCTTATTCCAGATATAAGTATTAATGCTATTCCAAATCCAACAGAAGCACCAACAGCATTAAATATAGTCTGAATAAGGTTGAATCCCTCTTGTATATTCAATATTGCTACCCCAAGTACTACACAGTTGGTCGTAATCAATGGAAGATAAACTCCCAATGCATTATATAGGGTTGGGCTGGTTTTCTTAATTACCATTTCAACAAATTGTACTAATGCAGCTATAACAAGTATAAATACTATAGTTTGAAGATACTCTAATCCATTGTTTAAAACTAATTTTTGAATTATATAGGTTATTATTGACGACAATGTAACAACAAAGGTTACCGCAATACTCATACCTGTAGCTGTTTCTATTTTATTGGATACACCTAAAAAAGGACATATCCCTAAAAAACGAGCCAGTACAAAATTATTCACAAACACAGTGCTAATCAATATGGTGAATATGCTCATTTAACTTTCCTCCTTTAACTAAGATTCAGTTGTAGCTTTTTTCTTTCTTACGCTATTAAAAACTGCTATTAATATCCCAAGTAATATAAAAGCTCCTGGTGGCATAATAAAAATTAATGCTGGTTCAAAGGCAGGACCGAACAATTCCTTTCCAAATATACTACCTGCTCCTAATATTTCTCTTAAACCACCTAATATTAAAAGTGCTAAAGTATATCCAAGTCCCATACCTAAACCGTCCACTACCGAAGCTAAAACATTATTCTTTGAAGCAAAGGCCTCTGCTCTTGCTAATATAATACAGTTAACTACTATTAATGGTATAAATATACCTAAATTATTATATAATTCTTGAGTATAGGCTTTCATAAACATTTCTACAATAGTAACAAAAGTAGCAATAATCACCACAAAAGCCGGTATACGAATTTTATCTGGAATTACTTTTCTAAGCAACGAAATAACAAGATTTGAACCAATTAATACTCCTGTTACTGCTAATCCCATACCTAATCCATTTTCAACTGAAGTAGTTACTGCTAAGACTGAACACATACCAATTAGTTGAACAAATATAGGATTATCTTTTATTAATCCATTATAAAAAACTTTAGACAATTTCAACCTTCACACCTCCATAAACTAGCCTAATTAGCTAATTTTGAATTGTATATTTCACGTACAATATTAACTCCGTCAACTACTGCTGTAGTAGTAATAGTTGCACTAGTAAGAGCTTGTACTTCATTATCTTCGCTTGGATCTTTCACTGCAACTAACTCATTATCTACAAGTTTATTTTTAAAGGAATCAGTAAAGTAACTTTCAGTAGCATTAGCTCCAAGGCCTGGAGTTTCTCCATGATTTAAAATATTAATGCCTGTTACTTCTCCTTCTGTAGAAATGCCAATTATAAGCTCCATTTCTCCACCATAACCCTTTACCTTAGTTTTAAATGTATATCCAACAATTTCACCTTCTTTGCTATACCCTTCATTTATCTCTATAATATTTGAATTAGAGCCTGCTACCTCCTTTAGTTTTCCTTCATCTAGTATATCAAACTCTTCTGCAGTTTCTAATACTTCTTGTTTAGCTAAATCATTGGCTTTCCTATCGGCTTCTGCTATTCTCGGTTCAGTAATATTGTTTGAAACTGCTAAAACCGATGCCGAAACAGCCGTTATAATAAATAGAATTAAACCTAGTTTTAATATTTCATTCATTTACTTCACCTCCCCAAAAATCTTAGGGCTTGTGATTTTTTCTATTAAAGGCGTTGCCACATTCATCAGTAATATAGAATAAGATACTCCTTCTGGATAACCGCCATTTACTCTAATAATTGCAGTGAGTATACCAGCTCCAATTCCAAATATAATTCTTCCTATCGGAGTTACTGGTGATGAAGCATAATCTGTAGCCATATAAAAAGCTCCCAGAATTAAACCACCGCCTAACATATGATATGGTAAAAATTGAGCTTCTACTCCTAATAGCATTAACATAATAAAAGTTGTGCCAATATAAAATACCGGAGTCCTCCAATCGATAACTTGCCTAATAATCAAATATGCTGCACCTATCAATAATAATAATGCAGAAGTCTCTCCTATAGCACCACCTATATTCCCTATGAACATATTCATTAACGTTGGAAGTTCAGCTCCTGCTGATTGGGAAGCTGAGGTAGCAGCTTCAACAGTGGTAGAAGCAGCTCCATCTGCAGTCATTCCATATTTCATTATGGCTAAAGGTGTAGCCGTTGCAACTACATCTGGCCTTGTACCTGTAAAAGTTGACATATGAGTTGGCCATGACGTTAATAGCATTGCCCTTGCAGCTAGGGCTGGATTCATAAAATTTGAGCCTAAACCGCCAAAAAATTGCTTAACTATAATAATCGCAAAAGCAGAACCAATTACTGGCAACCACCAAGGTGCACTGGCTGGCAAGTTAAATGCAAGTAAAATACCTGTTATTATTGCTGATAAATCCTTTATCGTTACAGGCTTTTTAAAGGCCTTTTGAATTATAGCTTCAAAGAATACGGATGAAACTATGGAAATCAGTATTAATTTCAAAGCATTTAATCCAAAAAAATATACACTACCTATGATTGCTGGTATAAGTGCAATTATTACATCTAGCATTATCCTCTGTACAGATTCATTAGATCTTATATGAGGAGATGAAGAAACTAACAAGATGTTCTCCAAAGCAGCTTCCTCTGCTTTAGAGGTTTTTATTACTTTACTATCCATTTCATGTCCTCCTATCTATTTCGCTTTCTTTTTGCAATTATTTCCCTTTTAGCCATCCTTATAGATTCTACTAATGGCCTCTTTGCTGGGCAAATATATGAGCAAGCACCACATTCAACACAATCCAGTGCATGAAACTTTTCGGTTTTATCAAACATTCCCTTTAAGGAATATTTGCTTAGATGTAGCGGCTGTAACTTTACTGGACATACTTCAAGACACTTGCCACATCTTATACAAGGTTCTATAGGGGCTGGTTTTGCTTCTTCTTCTGTTAATACAAGTATACCTCCAGAACCTTTTATAATTGGTATATCAATAGTATATTGACTTAGTCCCATCATAGGACCACCCATTATGATTTTCCCAGGAGCTCCCTCTTTAAATCCTCCACATTGTTCTATAAGATCTTTAAAAGGAGTACCTATTTTTGCTATAAGATTTTTAGGTTCATTAATACCATTACCTGTAACGGTTACTACTCTTTCATATAGAGGCTTTCCTTCTATTATTGCTTCTGCTATGGCTTTTGTTGTAGATATATTGCTTACAACAGCACCTACATCCATTGGCAATCCTCCAGATGGAACTTCCCTACCTAATATAGCATTGATTAACCTTTTCTCATCTCCTTGAGGATATTTTACCTTTAGGGATACCACTTTAATGTTCTTTTCATCCTTACTTGCTTCTTTTAAGGCTTTTATTGCATCTGGCTTATTGTTCTCTATGCCGATAATCCCATTATCTACGCCTACAGCTTTCATTATTGTCTTTAAACCAATTACTATTTTTTCAGGTTCTTCTACCATTAATCTATGGTCTGCAGTTAAATAGGGTTCACACTCTGCTCCATTGACAAGAATAGTATCAATCTTCTTGTCAGAAGGAGGTGAAAATTTAACATGGGCTGGAAATCCAGCTCCCCCCATTCCCGTTATACCTGCTTCTTTGATTATCTCAATAATTTCTTTAGAAGATAAGTCCTCTAAACTTCCCTTTGGTTTTACAGATTCGTATAATTCATTCATTCCATCTGATTCAATAATAACACAATTTACAGTAAGACCAGTAGGAATTGCCATTCTAGTAATACCTTTTACCACTCCGGATACAGACGAATGAACTGGTGCTGATACAAAGGCTTCAGATTGTCCAATTTTTTGGCCAATCTTTACCTTGTCGCCCACCTTCACTAACGGCTCACAAGGTGCCCCTGTATGTTGATGGAGTGGAATATTTACAATTTCTGGCTCTAAAGCTTTCTCTAAAGTCAGTTTTTCTGTTAATCCTTTATAATGTGGTACATTCACTCCACCATTAAAAGTGAGATTGTCTAACTTCATCCTTTCCACCTCTTTTTTGTTATTCTTTAGTTATTAAAAAGAACAAAGGCTTTTATTAAAATATTCCTTAACTCAAGGAGCCTTTGTTAGAATACATTGTAAATAAGCCCTATTGAAATGGGCTTAAATTTCTGTTTCTATTTTTAATTATAACATTATTTTTAAGCTATGTATACCCTATAGATGTATTGAGATGTTTTTAACAATATGTTTCTTATAACATATTTTAACCTAAGCACTTGACCATTGCTTACTTTTAAAAAAATTCTATTTGTTTACTAGGTTCATAAATTTATGTTTTTTAGCTATTTACTCTAATTATCGTTAATTATCCAACGTTCCATAATCCTCCATACTGTTCGTCATATACCCATATTCAATTGAATAGGATCTTCTGGATATATTAAGTTGGAAACAGTAAGCCCAATAAGCCTTACACTCTTCTTTATATTAAACTTATTAATCA
>JAAZMG010000178.1 GCA_012798935.1 Tissierellia bacterium
AAAGCTACTATGACAGATAGGCTTAAAAGATTTGGATATGTAAATATAGAATTAAATAGGGATTCTATATTAGGAAAAAAAGGAGATATATTAAAGGGACAAGAGTTTCATAGATCAACTATTGATATAAATGAAAATGGAGTGTTTAATATATCTAAGCCGAAAAGCAATAAAAAATGGCAATGTGGATATAAATACAAAAATGTATTAGGGGCTTATCCTCATATTAATTTCCTGGGGAATATGAAGGTCTTTTGTAATTTATTAGATATTATAGAAAAAGCATGTAGGGAGGATGGAAAATGTATATAAAAAACCCTATGGAAATAGAAAACAAAAGTATGGATATAATAGATGAAGTTATGGGGGATACATCCTTTAATGAAGAAGAGACCATAGTGGCTAAGAGGATGATCCATACTACTGGAGACTTTGATTATAGAAAGATTATAGTATTTAAAGATGACTTTTTAAGCATAGCTAAAGATTGTATTAAAAAGGGTGGAATTATATATACGGATACTAAAATGGCATATACGGGAATCAATAAAAAAGCTTTATCCAAAACTGATTGTCAGTTAAAATGCTTTATTGATGACCAAAAAGTATATGTCCGTTCTAAAGAATTGGAAACAACTAGATCTGCCTGTACTATAGATTTAGCTGTGGAAGAAGGTATAGATATGTTTGTTATAGGCAATGCACCAACAGCTCTTTTTAGATTATTAGAATTGGTTAAGGAAGGAAAGGTCAATCCTAAGTTTATTATAGGAGTTCCTGTAGGTTTTGTTGGAGCTAAAGAATCCAAAGAATATTTAAGAAAGTTTAATATACCTTCCATATCAACAGAAGGATATAAGGGTGGTAGTAATGTAGCGGCTTCTATAGTCAATGCATTATTATATATGGTGGTAGGAAGATGAATTTGGATCTATATGTAATAAAGGAAGGCAAAAGGCTTAGATGTGGTTATACTACTGGCTCTTGTGCCACAGGGGCAGCTAAGGCAGCAGTTTTAATGTTAGAAACTGGGAATAAGGCAAATTATATAGAAATAGATACTCCAGCCAATATAAAGTTAAAGCTTAAGGTACATAATCAAAGGATAGATGGAAATAAAGCTTGTTGTTCCATTATAAAGGATGGAGGAGATGATCCAGATTCAACAGATGGTATGGAAATATATGCAGAGGTAGAAAAAAGAGAAGATAGTAAAATCGTTATAGATGGGGGAGTAGGCATAGGTAGGATTAAAAGAAAAGGATTATTTGGGGAAATAGGAGATGCAGCTATTAACCCTGTTCCAAAAAAAATGATAGAAAAGGAAGTAAGGGAAGTTTCAAATAAAGGCTACAATATAATCATATATGCACCAAAAGGTGAGGAAATAGCCAATAAAACCTATAATAAGAACATTGGTATTGAGGGAGGTATATCCATCATAGGAACCAAAGGCATAGTATATCCTATGTCAGAAGAAGCCTTGATTAAAACCATATACTTAGAAGTGGATACCATAGAAGAAAAGTATGGTAAGGACAATATTATCCTTGTACCTGGTAATTATGGGGAAAAGATAGCTGATTCATTAAACTTAGTAGATGGTAGGGTAAAGGTATCGAATTATATAGGAGATAGTATTCTTTACATATATAATAAAGGTTTTAAATCTATGACTTTAGTAGGGCATATTGGGAAATTTGCTAAATTATCCATAGGAATATTTAACACCCATAGTAAAGTATGTGATGGTAGAATGGAGGCTTTTATATACTACTTAGCCTTACGAGGGGCCCCTATGGAATTATTAGAAAAGGTAAACTCTGCCATAACTGCTGAAGAGGCATTAAATATCTGTATAGAGGCCGGTTTTGGAGAAATTGTTAAAGATATGGGAAAAGGTGCAGAGATGAGGATAAGGAAATATCTAAAAGATGAAAATTATCCTGTAAAGGTAATAATCTATTCTATGGAAAGAGGTGTTAATATGGGGTAATTATAGCAGGAATAGGACCAGGAGATCCAAAGTATTTGACTATTGAAGTAAAGGAAGCTATTGAAAGGGCAGAGCATGTTTTAGCTTTTGGTAGAGTCTCTAACTCTCTAAAGGACATAAGAGATGACTTTATTAAAGTCAACAAAGTAGAGGAAATAATTAAGTACATAGATAGTTATAAAGATGTATTACTATTAGCTTCAGGAGATCCATGTTTTTATGGAATAGTAGAGTTTATTAAAAAAAAGGAGATACCTATTAAGAATATATTGCCTGGACTGTCCTCTTTCCAATATATGATGGCTAAATTAGGGAAAAGCTGGGGATATGCTAATTTTTTATCTCTACATGGAAGAGATGAGGAGTTAGAAAAAGTTAAGGATAGTAGATTAACAATAATACTTACAGATAAACACAGTACTCCATCAATTATTTCCAAAAA
>JAAZMG010000179.1 GCA_012798935.1 Tissierellia bacterium
ATTTAAATACACCCATATAGTTGTAGATGATATAGATGTTTTAGAAGAAGCATTTTTATTATTTGGGAAGAGACGATTGGATTTTGTAGATACCCTTTTGTATGCATATAATAAAGTTAAAGGATATCAAATTTATACTTTTGATAAAAAATTAAATAAATTACTTGAAGGGTAATTTATAATATTTAATTTAGATAATTCATGTAGGAGGGATGTTATGGAACAATATGTTGTGAGTTATGTATATATTGGTGAAGAAAACCATACACAGATAGATATTATAGAAGCTAAAGATGAAGAGGAATGTAAAATAAACTTTATAGAAGGTATTGACATTGACGAGATTGAAATATTAGGAATTGATATATATAACCCAGATGAAATGTATGATGATATTAAAGACCCTGAAATGGTAATAAGCTTTGATCATGAAGAAGAAATGGATAGGAAAGACATGATAGACCAGCTCAGGGAATGGGGGCAAGAAAAAGAATATTTGGATGATATGGAAGATGTAGAGATTAAAAGGTTATACGAAGAGATATATGATGACAGGAATAATGAAACGGATTTATTTCCTAATGGAAGGGATTATGATGCTGAAGATGAAGACGGAATATAGTATAGAACAGATTGGATAAATCTATATACAGATTTTTATATATCTAGCATCTAAGCCATTTAATTAATATCCAGTAACAAAATTATTAGAAAACCTTTATGAATAATAAGCTTATAAAACCTATAATTATGGATAATGGTACTAATGATATGATATATAACTACAATGCGACAGTAAGAAGGCCCTCAACCCTTGTAAGCATCAAAGGTTGGGGGCTGTTTTACAGCAAGCTCAGGGGAGTAAAAGCTCTCCCCCTCGCAAAGGTAGGGTTCCACCCGACTTTTGTCGAAACTTGCTAACGAGATAAAGAAGGACCTCACAGGTAGAAATACTTGTGGGGTTCTTTTCTTTATTGCACAAAATAAAAATTTGGTGCCAAAATTTAATAAATTATAAAAGATGGATTTAAGGGATAAATTTATGGTATAATAAATGTAACTTATATAATGGAGGGGATAGGATTGCCTGAAAATATAACAAATGAACAACTGTTTGAGTTTATGACAAAGATGTACGGCGAAATGCAAGAGGGGTTTGGACAATTAAATTCGAGAATGGATAATATGGAAGGTGAAATTAAAAAAACAAATGCCAAAATTGACCATGAGGTAATTCCTAAAATAGACGTATTATTTGATGGGCATAAGCAAAATGCCGATAAATTAGATAGGATTGAAAAAGAAGTATCCAAATATGAAGAAATAATACTTAGAAGAATAAAATAGGGCAAAGGAACCAGATATTACCCGACTTGGTCGCGACGGCTTCTAACCCTCCCCCTCGCAAAGGTACCGGGTACCCAATGTCATCAACTTAAGAGATATATTTTTATATACTTTCTTTAATTTAGGCTTCAGTTCCCGAAAAATTTTATAAAGGCTATTTTTTAGGTAGATAAAAAATAAATTATTTTAGTAAGTATAAATAAGATTACCAAAATTGGAAACACAACAAGCCACGCAAGGATAGTTTTTTTTGCATAGCTTGTTTTTTATATTTTATTAATGAAAGTGCCTTAACTATTTCTTCTATTATTTGAACTGTAA
>JAAZMG010000180.1 GCA_012798935.1 Tissierellia bacterium
GAAAGAAACTTGTTAACTGTATTAGAAGTTGTTCAGGAAATGTATGCAAGAGGTTTTAAGTTTGAAAGAGTAGATTTGTACAAATCAGATAGTGATAAATTTTTAATTGGAAAAGATGGAATCCTGCCTCCCCTTAAAAGTTTAGATGGAGTAGGGGAAAATGCGGCAAGAAAGATTGTAGAGGAGCGCAAAAGAGCTAAGTTTATATCTGTAGAAGATTTGGTTGCTAGAACAAAAGTAACTAAGACAGTGCTAGAAGCCCTAAGAGAGCATGGTTGTTTTTCGGCTTTACCTGAAAGCAACCAAATTAGCCTTTTTACTATTTGATTTTTTGTCCTGTTGTGATATAATTATATTGATAACAATAGGATGTAGATTGTGCTTGAAAGAGTGGGCTCACCCCACTCTTAATTTGTTTAAATTAGTTTTTATTATAGGGTATATTTCTTTTACCATTACAAAAAATAGATATAATTTTATGGAGGTGATATTTTGAGTAGAAAAAATGTTATTAAAGTTGTTAAGGAACATTGTGAGCCTATAGTCGAAGAACTTGGATATGATTTAGTAGATTTAGAATATGTTAAAGAAAATGATAGCTATTTTTTAAGATTTTATATCGGCAAATCAGATGGAATAACTATTGATGATTGTCAAAAGATAAGTGAAATTATAGGGAAAAAACTGGATGAAATAGATCCTATAAAGGAGAGCTATTATTTGGAGGTTTCATCTCCAGGGTTAGATAGACCATTAAAGACAGATAAGGACTTAAAAAGAAATATAGGGAAGAATATAGAAATAAGCCTCTATAAAAGTGTAGATGGGAAAAAGAAATATATTGGAGAGCTGTTAGATTTTACAGAAGATCATATAAAAATAAAAGTAGATAAATTAGAATATAAAGAGATAAAAAGGGACATTATTTCAACCATTAAGTTAGCAATTGATTTTTAAGGGAGGGTTTAGTTAATGAATACAGAGTTTGTAGAGGCCCTTGAAGAAATAGAAAGAGAAAAAGGAATATCTAAAGAAGTTATTTTTGAAGCTTTAGAATCTGCACTTATTTCCAGCTATAAGAAAAACTTTGGGTCGTCACAAAATGTAGAAGTTGTAATAGATACAGATACTGGAAGAGTTAATGTATACGCAAAGAAGACAATAGTTGATCAGGTGGAAGATACTTTATTAGAAATAAGCATTGATGAAGCGAAAAATATAGATGACAAATACCAAATAGGTGATATTGCTAGTATTGAGATTACACCTAAAAATTTTGGAAGAATTGCAGCACAAACTGCAAAGCAAGTGGTAATTCAAAGGATTAAAGATGCGGAAAGAGATGTAATATTTGATGAATTTATTAATAGGGAAAATGAAATAATTACAGGGACAGTACAACGAATAAGTAAGAACAATATATATATTGATTTAGGAAAAACAGAAGGAATATTACCGCCAATGGAGCAAATTGAGGGGGAGATATATGGGCAAGGGGATAGAATAAAATTATTTATTTTAGAAGTAAAGAAAACAACAAAAGGACCACAAATTATTCTCTCTAGATCTCATCCTGGATTAGTTAAGAGGTTGTTTGAGTTAGAAGTACCAGAGATCCAAGAAGGTATTGTAGACATATATGCAATATCTAGAGAGGCTGGTTCAAGAACAAAGCTTGCTGTTTATTCAAAGGATTCTAATGTAGATCCTGTTGGTGCATGTGTTGGGTTTAAAGGAGGTAGGGTAAAGGCAATAGTAGAGGAGTTAAATGGAGAAAAAATTGATATTATTATTTGGAGTAAAGATATAGAAGAATTTGTTGCAAATAGTTTAAGTCCATCAAAAGTAATTAAAGTTGAAATTGATAAAAAGAACAAATCTGCCTTAGTGGTAGTACCAGACTATCAATTATCATTGGCAATTGGGAAGGAAGGTCAAAATGCAAGATTAGCAGCGAAGCTAACTTCTTGGAAAATAGATATTAAAAGTGAAAGCCAATATGATAAAGAATTGGGATCATAGAATGTGGTGAGGTGATAAATTGAAAAAAAAGAGAATACCTCTAAGAAAATGTGTAGCTTGTAATGGAAACAAGCCTAAGGGCCAGTTAATTAGAGTAGTTAAAAACAAAGAAGGTTATTTAAACATCGATTTAACTGGGAAAATGAATGGAAGGGGAGCTTATATTTGCTTTAATAAAGAATGCTTAGAAAAAGCAAAAAAGAATAAAGGACTCAATAGAGCATTGAAAATAGAAATACCAGATGAAATATACGATAAACTAAATGATATGATTGATAGTAATTAACAATTATAGTACCAATTATCACCTGTAAAAACACTGGGGGTGTATAGTTTGATAAAAATAAGAGTGTATGAATTGGCTAAGGAACTTAAAATGACAAGTAAAGAACTAATAGAAAAAATAAAAGACCTAGGTTTAAATATTAATAGCCATATGAGCACATTAGAAAGTGAAGAAGCAAAGATGATAAAAGAATTAATTGAGGGAGAAAATAAAGAAGTTAAAAATATGAAAAAAAATGATAAGAACAAAAATAAAATTACTGAAGAAAAAGAGAATGAAGATGTAGAAGAAAAAATTATAGAAATAGGGGATACAATAATTGTAAAAGATTTTGCTGAAAAGATGGAAGTGAATCCAACTGAGGTTATTACTAAATTAATAGGTTTAGGGGTTATGGCTAGTTTAAATCAATCCATTGATTTTGAAACTGCTAGTATCATCGGGGAGGAATTTGGCTTTAAAGTTATTTTGCCCAAATTAGAGGAAGAAGAGGATATGGAGGATGAATTTGATTTAGATTATGAAGATGACCCTAAGGACTTAAAACCAAGGCCTCCTGTGGTTACAGTAATGGGCCACGTGGATCATGGTAAAACCTCTCTATTGGATGCTATTAGAAAAACCAATGTAACTAAGGGAGAGGCTGGAGGAATAACTCAGCATATAGGGGCATCTATTGTAAATGTAAATGGGAAAAAGGTGGTGTTTTTAGATACTCCTGGCCATGAAGCTTTTACTTCCATGAGGGCTAGAGGAACCCAAGTTACTGATTTAGCAGTATTGGTTGTAGCAGCTGATGATGGTGTAATGCCTCAAACAATAGAAGCTATAAACCATGCTAAAGCAGCCAATGTACCTATTATTGTTGCAATAAATAAAATCGATAGGCCAGATTCTAACGTAGATAGGATAAAGCAAGAGCTGGTTGAATATGGATTAGTACCTGAGGAATGGGGAGGAGATACTATTACTGTTCCTGTTTCAGCCTTAAAGAAACAAGGTATTGATGAATTGTTGGAAATGATTTTACTTTTAGCAGAAATGCAAGAGTTAAAAGCTAATCCAAATAGGAATATGGTAGGTACAGTTGTAGAGGCTCAATTAGACAAAGGTAGAGGGCCAGTTGCAACGGTACTTGTGCAAAAAGGTACTTTGAAGGTTGGAGATATGATAGTCTGTGGTAGTGCTAGTGGCAGGGTAAGGGCTATGTTTGATGATAAAGGAAAGTCCACTAAAAAAGTAGGTCCTTCAACTCCAGTAATGGTTTTAGGCCTATCAGAAGTGCCAAACTCAGGGGATATGGTATATGGGGTTGATGATGAAAAAACTGCAAGAGCTTATGCCAATAGGAGAAAGGAAATAATTAGGGAAGAACAATTAAAATCTTCACAAAAGGTGTCTTTAGACGATTTATTTGAAAAAATTCAATTAGGAGAAATTAAGGAACTTAATGTAATAATAAAAACAGATGTAAGAGGAACTATAGATGCAATCAAACAATCTCTTGAAAAACTAGAACATGAAGAAGTTAGAGTAAATATCATTCATGGAGGTGTAGGAGGCATTACCGAAACTGATATTATGTTAGCTTCTGCATCTAATGCAATAATAATTGGATTTAATGTAAGGCCTACTTTAAATGCATTGGATATAGCAAAAGAAGAGAAAGTTGATGTAAGAACTTATAGGGTTATATATGAAGCAATTGATGATATTAAATCTGCAATAAAAGGTATGTTAGCACCAAAATATGTAGAAGAAGTTATTGGTAGGGCAGAGGTCAGGGCTACATTTAAGGTTCCTGGTGGAGGAACAGTAGCAGGGATATATGTTCAACAGGGTAAAGTTACAAGAAATAGTACAATAAGACTACTAAGAGATGATATAGTTATATTTGAAGGTAGAGTATCATCTCTAAGGAGATTTAAGGATGATGTAAGAGAGGTGTTATCTGGGTACGAAGGTGGCTTAGGTCTTGAAAATTATAATGATATTAAAGATGGGGATATGTTAGAGGCATATATATTGAAAGAAGTAGAAAGGTAAGGGGTGTTCCTTTATGAACAGGAAAAGAATTAATAGAATATCCGAAGAGGTTAAAAAAATAGTTTCAGAGCTATTAACAAGAGGATTAAAAGACCCTAGAATAAGCTCAATGACCAGTATTACAAAGGTAGAAGTAACTGGAGATTTAAGATATGCAAATATATTTGTATCTGTATTAGGGGATAAATCTGTAAAAGAGGAAACCCTAGAAGGATTAGAAAGTGCTAAAGGGTTTATTAGAAAAGAGATTGGAAACAGAATGGATCTAAGATATGTACCAGAACCGATTTTTCACCTAGATGAATCTATTGAACAAGGAATATATATATCAAAGTTAATAGATAAGGTTAATAAAATAGATGAAGATAAGAAGGGAAATCCAGATGAATAATTCCTTAGGAAATTTAATGGAAGAGGCCATTAAACTTATAAAAAAATCTGATAATATATATATTGCTTCCCATGTACAACCAGATGGAGATAATATTGGCTCTATTTTAGCTTTAGGAATGGCAATAAAAAGATTAAAGGGAAAGGTAAATATTATTAAGGTAGATGATATACCTTCAGACTACCACTTTTTACCTGGTTTAGAGCTTATTAGGGAACATGATGTTGGTCAGTATATAGACTTGTTCATAGCTTTAGATAGTAGTGATATAGACAGGTTAGGCCTAGGAAAAGAATTTGCATCAAAGGCAGATAAGATTATAAATATAGACCACCATGTTACAAATGATAATTTTGGCCATATCAATATTATATCTACTTCATCTGGTGCTACTGGAGAGATAGTATATGAATTTATTAAAAAAATGGGTGTGAAAATTGATAAAGATATAGCCACTTGTTTATATACTGCAATAAGTACAGATACAGGAAGTTTTATATATAGTAACACTTCTTATAAAACTCATTTGATTGTAGCTGAATTGTTGAAAATTGGAATAGACAATAATCATATCAATGTTAATCTATACCAGAGTAGGAGTATGGAAAGAACAAAATTATTTATTGATTCTTTAAATAGATTAGAATTTTTTTTAGATGGTAAAATGGGTATTATTACTGTTACCCAAGAAATGCTTAGGGACAATAATGCAAAATTAGAAGATACTGAAGGAATAGTATCCTTTATCCGAGATATTGATTCTGTAGAAGTAGCTTGTCTTTTAAAGGAAATAGATAAGAATGAGATTAAAGTTAGTATAAGAAGTAAAAAAGAAATTGATGTTTCAAAAATATGTAATAAGTTTGATGGTGGAGGCCATATGAGAGCAGCGGGATGCACCATCTATAGTGAAATTGATACTGCAAAAGAGTTAATACTAGAAGAAATAAAAATGACTTTCAGGTGATTCTATGAATGGAATTATTAATATATTTAAACCTAAAGGCATAACTTCTCATGATGCTGTAAGTATGATGAGAAGGACTTTAGGGATAAAAAAAATCGGACATACTGGAACTTTAGACCCAAATGCAACTGGAGTTCTGCCTTTATGTGTGGGTAAAGGTACTCGTATTAGTGAATATTTGCTAGATGTAGATAAAGAGTATATAGGAGAGCTAAGTTTAGGATTATCTACAGATACACAAGATAGTGATGGAAAAATATTAAAACGATCCCATAAGATAGTTAGTAGAGATGATATCTACAAAGCATTTGATAAATTTAAAGGAGAGATCTGGCAAATCCCTCCAATGTATTCTGCTATAAGATATAATGGGAAAAAACTATATGAACTTGCTAGGGAAGGTAAAGTAGTAAATAGAAAAGTTAGAAATGTAAAAATATATAATTTAGATATAATTAATATACTTGATAATAAAAAAGTTATTTTTTATACAAAATGCTCCAAGGGCACATATATAAGAACCTTATGTGACGATATTGGAGAGTATTTAGGTACATACGGGTATATGTCATACTTAATTAGGGTTGGTGTAGGGGATTTTAAAATAGCTGATAGTTATAGTATTGATTATATTGAAAATCTAACTAAGGAAAAATTAAAGACTGTTATTTTACCTATAGATGATGGATTAAGCCATATAGATTCTTTAATAATAGAAGATGAGTTTTTTAAAAAATTAATAAATGGAGCAGCAATACCATTAACAAAGGATATGGTTAAGAATTATAGTGAAAATATGCCTATAAAAATATATTGTAAAACCATATTTATAGGTATAGGAAAAATTATAAAAAAGAATAATGAAATCTATATTAAGATGGATAAAGTTCTTGTATAAGGTGATAGATATGGAAATAATAGATTTA
>JAAZMG010000181.1 GCA_012798935.1 Tissierellia bacterium
AATTAATTATAAATATAAGTAAAAGACAAAGGAAATACATTTATCCCCTAAACAAAGATAGGTTTAGCCTTTATATTAGCATCCCATTTTGTCCTAGTAGATGTGTCTATTGCTCTTTTCCATCGGTACCTGTAGCTAGATATAGTAGTTTTATACAAGATTATAGAGATAAACTTATATGGGAAATTCAAAAGATTAGAGAATTGATGGAGGGAAAATCTATTAATACAGTATATATTGGGGGAGGTACTCCAACAGCTATTCCACCAAAGGATTTAGAAAAGATTATTGAAGGGGTATATTTAAACTTTGGAGAAGCAAACATTAAAGAATTTACCGTAGAAGCTGGCAGACCAGATACCATAAACAAAGAAATCTTAATTATGCTAAATAGACATAATATAGATAGGATCAGCATAAACCCCCAAACAATGAATGATAAAACATTAAAGTTAATAGGTAGAAACCATAATAAGGAAGATATTAAGAGGGCTTACCATTTAGCTAAGGAAATTGGATTTAAAGTTATAAATATGGATTTAATAGTTGGACTTCCTTCTGAGGGAAAAGATGAAATTATAAATACCCTTATGGAAATAGAAAAACTAGATCCTGAAAACTTAACGGTTCACACTCTGGCTGTTAAGAGAGGCTCTAAATTCAAAGAAACTATGGATAGATATACCGTTGGAAATCAATACACTATAGAAGATATGATAGAAGAAACTACTAATTTTGCAAACAAAATGGACCTTAATCCCTATTATCTATATAGACAAAAACAGATGATGGGGAATTTTGAAAATATAGGATATAGTAAAGAAGGTACGGAATGTATATATAATATGGCAATTATGGAGGAAAAGGAAACCATTATAGGAGCAGGTATGGGAGCAGTATCAAAGATATTTTTCCCAGAAGAGAATAGACTTGAAAGAGTACCAAATTTTAAAGACATGAAAGAATATTTAGAGAGAACGGATGAATTAATTGAAAGAAAGAAAAAAGGGTTAACCTTTTTACATGATAATAGGTTAAATATATAAGGAGGAGTTAAAAAATGTCACCTAGATTAGATAATGATACAAAGAGTTTATATAGAAAAAAGAATATGCTTGTTGCTGCTTTAGAAGCCTCCTCAGACGGAATTTTAGTTTCAGATGAAAAAGGAAATGTAATGTATGTAAATGATGCTTATGAAAATACTACTGGCTTAAAAAAAGAGTTTATGATAGGGAAAAATCTTAAAATCTTGTTAGAAGAAAAAACTTTTAACGCAGCTGCTTCATTGTCTGTACTAGAGAACGAAAAACCTGTATCGCTTTTACATCAATATGTTACCGGGAAGAATGCTTTAACTACTGCTAATCCAATCTATGACAAATCCGGAGAGCTTATTGGTGTTGTATGTAATACAAGAAACATTTCAGAACTTGTAAGCTTAAGAAAAGAATTAGAGAAAACAAAAATGCTTACTCAAAAATACTCCGATGAATTACAACAACTTCGTCAAGAACAGTTAAAATGTGAAGGATTAGTTTATAAAAGTCAAGCTATGACAGAAACCCTTAAATTTGCTTCTAAAGCAGCAGAGTTTGATAGTACTGTACTGATTACAGGTGAATCAGGAACAGGTAAAGAAGTGCTAGCAAAGTTCATACATCAAAATAGTCCAAGAGAAGATGGACCTTTTATAAAGGTAAATTGTTCAGCTATACCAGGAGAATTATTCGAATCAGAATTATTTGGATATGCTCCAGGATCCTTTACAGGGGCTTCTACACAAGGTAAAACTGGTATGTTTGAATTAGCCAATGGAGGGACTATTTTATTAGATGAAATTGGGGAATTAGATTTATCGGTGCAACCTAAATTGTTAAGGGTATTACAGGAGATGGAAGTACATCCTGTTGGTGCTGAGAAAACTGTAAAAATAGATGTAAGGGTTTTAGCTGCTACCAATGTAAATTTAGCAGAAGAAGTTAAGAAGGGTAATTTTAGAGAGGATCTTTTCTTTAGATTGAATGTATTGCCCATTAAAATTCCTTCACTAAGAGAACGAAAAGAAGATATTTCTGAAATTGCTTCATATTTTTTAGAGAAACTAAACAGAAAATATAAAAGAAATATAACCGTTACTCCTGAAGTGGAAAAAATATTGACCAATTATTCCTGGCCAGGAAATGTAAGAGAGCTGGAGAATTTAGTTGAATATCTATTTATTGTAAATCCTAGTGATCAAATTACCATAGAGCAACTTCCATCTTGGATATTAACGGAACACGTAATGGAAGAATATACTTGTGAAAATGGTAATTGTATTCCGAGACTAAACTATATACTAGATATGTATGAAAAAAACATTATCACCGTTGCTTTAAGAAAACACAATTCCGTAAAAGACACAGCAGAAACTTTAGATATTCACCCATCTACTTTGTTTAGAAAGATAAAAAAGCATAATATAAATACAGATTTTCTAGATTAACCTTAAGAATTTACTGAAAAGTATTTTATTTCACTAAAGTGACGCAATTTTGCAACGGTGGGGAAAAGGCTTGCAAAACTGTAAAGCTAGTAATTTACAGGGTTATAGCGAAACCATAAAGAAACCGTTGCATAATTGCAACTCTATTATAATATGAAAAAATATAGTTTTGGCTAATTCCTCCCTTTTAAAGAGTTGGCACGGTACTTGCTATATATAAGGGCAAGAAGCTAAAAAATAAATA
>JAAZMG010000016.1 GCA_012798935.1 Tissierellia bacterium
CCATACCATGAACAATACATCCAACATTTAGACCAAGAAACTCATATACCTTTCCCATCCATTCTTTATCCCTTTTAGCTAGATAGTCATTAACCGTTACAATATGGACCCCTTTACCAGTTAATCCATTTAAATAAGCTGGTAAAGTAGCAACCAATGTTTTACCTTCTCCAGTTTTCATCTCAGATATTCTACCTTGGTGAAGGATAATACCCCCCATTAGCTGTACCCTAAAATGTTTCATTCCTAGTACTCGGAAGGAGGTTTCTCTAACTACTGCGTAAGCCTCAGGTAAAATATCATCTATGGTTTCTCCCTTATTTAATCTTTCCTTAAATTCTACAGTTTTATACTGAAGTTCCTCATCGGATAGTCTTTGCATATCTTCATCTAAAGCTTCAATTTTATCAACTAAAGGCTCAATACGCTTTAATTCTCTATCACTATAAGAACCAAATATTTTAGCAAAAAAGCTTTTCATCCTTTAACCGCCTTTCAATATTAACTAATCCTATCCTAATATTTTATCATTAATTAACCTCTCTTACAAATTAGATTTCTCTTAAAGGTTAAAGTCTATATCCTTTCATAAAAGAACTTTTCCCTAGCATTATCTCTTGAATCAACGCAAATATACCAAAACTTATAATCAAATCCCCTAAACTTATTATTCTAGAAATTGGATAGGGCTCTGCAAATATGATAATATCTCCTAATATTGGATATTTAGTACTTTCTACGATTGGAGTATATAAAGCTACTTTTCCCATTTCTATCATTTCATATAATCCAGAACTATTGGTTAACTTTACACCTTCTAATAGAATAGGCCTCCTCCAACCATTTGTCATTATTGCAAAAAAATTCATTAAAAATCCTACTAATACTATACATAAAGATTTAAACCTAAAATTTGTTACTATTCCTATTAAAATTAAAATATAAGAGATTATCTGAGCTTGTTTAGTATACAGTAATATTTTACTAATACTACCTATTTCCTCTACCCTATTTAAAAAAACCAGTATGTATTGAATTACCATACCAAATACTAATATCCACATAGTTTTATGGTTTATAGCTTTGAATCTTTTAAGTTTACCGCCTCTAAGTAAGCCAATAATTATTGAAATAAGTATAGCTTCTATGAACAAATTATCATCTCCTTTTGTTCTTATAAAATAAAATTGCAGGATATATATCCTGCAATTTTAATCTACTTCAATTATACTATTAAAACTCTGGTTCTATCAACCCATAGTTTCCATCTTTTCTTTTATATAATACATTTAAGTTATCAGACTCTGCATTCATAAATACAAAGAAATTGTGCCTTAAAAGTTCCATCTGTAAAATAGCTTCTTCCTCACTCATTGGTTTCATATCAAATCTCTTTGTTCTGACGATCCTTGGTCCATTCTTTTCCTCTTCTTCGTTTAAGGGGGATATGTTTTCAAATCTTATAGTTTCTCCATTATTATATCTTTTTTGTAATTTTGTTTTATGTTTTCTTATTTGACCTTCTAGCACATCTACAGCCTCATCAATAGATGCATACATATCATCAGATGATTCCTCAGCTCTAAGTATAGTTCCAGGAAGGTTTATGGTTATTTCTATTATTTTTCTGTTCCTTTCTACACTATAAACTACATTCCCCTCTGCATCACCTTGAAAATATTTGTCCAGTTTTCCCAATTTCTTTTCAGTTACATTTCTTAACGCTTCAGTTACCTCAATATTTTTCCCCGTAAAATTTAGTTTCATAAACCCCAGCTCCTTTCATATGGCAAAATACTTATATCCTTATATACATATAATATACCCATTTGAAGGAAGTATGTAACTAAATATAATAAAATAAATTAATTTTAAATTTTATTCATCATTATTGAATATTTATTTATGAAATAATTAACATTTTTTTGTTGGTAGGTTGTGAATAGATTTAGAGGATTTGTGTGGATAATGTGGATTGTTCTGTGGGTAACTGTTTATAACCAAAACAGCTTGTGGATAAATTTCTTGATAAAATCTGTATAAGTCTTACTTTCTACCTTTTTCCTCATTTAACTTTATTTTTAGAATATATTCTACTTTATACTTATGCTTAATCTTGTAGTATGGAACTTTTTATATACAATATAGAGATATTTATTATTGCTATGTGAATCAGTCTCAAAAACAAAAAAGAAACAGGCAATATTACCTATTTCTTTTCGTCTATTAATATACTTCCTATAATTGTAGTATTATAACCTTTATATGCTTTCTTACCGTCTTTTATCTTCCGTATTTCCATCTTTGTTTCTTCTAATTTTTCTTTCATAAAATTATTGTTTTCTTCATCTATTAAGGAGATTGCTATTAAAGTTGATGATACTTCCTTAACTATTTTTTTTAGTTCCCTTAAATTAGAATATCTTTTTATATCTAATTCATCTATATCCTGAACCTTCTCATCTCTTTTAATCTGAGAAAATATAGATAAAAAGGATGTGTCTAATCTATCTATCTTCTTTATAATATTATTCTTTTTATCTAATATTTCATTTAATTTTTCCATATCTTCTTCTTTTATTTCTTCCCTTTGCCTCTTTGTAATCTCCTGCATTTCAAATAGCAATCGATTTTTTTCTTCACTTATGGATATTAGTTCATCTATTCTCTCCTTAGTCATATAATCTACACCTGCCTATTTTGATAAACCCTTTTTTTCACATCTTTCATGGCTTCTTTCCAAGTATCTCTAATTTCAGTAAGTATTTCTAATGCTTCCTCTATTGGTTCTATTTGTTTGTTAATATTAGCATCTATTAATTTATCCATAATAAATCCATATAGTTGTCTAAAATTATGGGATACTTCATAATCCATATTTAAAGATGAATTTAACTCTATTATAATATCCTGAGCTCTGATTAAAGCTTCATGGGCTTTTTCTATATCATTATTTTCTATACTATATTTAGAGATATTCATAAATTTAATGCCACCATTATATAGCATAAGGGTTAACTCTTCAGGAGTAGCCGTAAATACTGTATTTTGTTTGTATTGATTTAGGGCATTGTATGTCATATTCCCCATCCTTTCATTTTATCCGTTAAATTGCTGCATTAACCACATGCTTTGTTGATTCATTCTAGATATAGCTTTTTCCATAGCAGTAAATTTGGAGTAATAATAATTTTCTTTTCTAAATAGCATTGTATTCAAATCATCTATTGTCCTATTATATTGTAATACATCTTTATCTATTAAACTAATACTACTGTGCTCTGTAACAAAATCCAGTAAAATATTGGATTTAACCCCTCTATATAGATCTGCATTTTCTCCTGTTCCAGATTTTTTGATTATCTCTTCCATGCCAACCATTATATTATCATATATTCTGGTTACAATGCCTCCAGGTTTACCTTTTATAATATTACCTTCATCATCTTTTGTCTCTGGAGTACTTTCTTTAAATAGAAACTCTATTATCCCTTCTGGATCCTTTGCTATAGCACTTTTTAGCTTTTGTTCATCTATTACTAATTTACCACCAGCACTACCTTTAGAATACTTTTCCGTATCAATGCCTATTTCTGTAATTAGTCTATATGATCCACTAAATTCATCTGATAATTCATATATAGATCGTCTCATATTTAGCATGGTTCTTTCTATTATATCATCATTTCTAAGTAAGCCTGATTTAGCTTTCTCCTCCCAAAGTTCAATATCCCCTTTTTCCATAGCTTTCTTTTGTTCTACTGTCAATGGTCTATAATCTCTATATCGTTTTTCACCCAGTAGTTTATTGGTCTTATCTACTAATTCATTATAATCATTTACAAACTTTTCTATTTTTTCGTAAACTCCGTCTACGTCTGTGGCTACGGTTATGGTGAAGTCTCCTGTGTCTATAATGTCCATGGTTATGCCGTTTATGGTGATATGATTGGACTCGTATCCTATGTCAATTGCACCGTTGAAATCTATTTTGGCGTTTTTACCTGTAATTGAACTGTCTATAGTGTATTCAATTAATTTATCGTTTTCATCTTTTTCGCCAGTAGTTAATTTTAAACCATTAATAAATTTTTCTCCATCACTACTATCGGTTGCGGTTATTTGTATCTTTGCATTAATGCCTGTCTCTGTTGTTTGTAGAAAAAACCTGCCAATACCAGCATCATAAGAAGCTCTAACTCCTAAAG
>JAAZMG010000182.1 GCA_012798935.1 Tissierellia bacterium
TCAAAACATACTCATTTTAGGAATTGGAGAGAATGGTTTTAGACATATAACAAACAACGAAGGGCCTGTATATACTCCAGATGATTTGAAAGGTTTAAAATTTAGGACAATGGAAAATCCACTTCATATAGCCGCATTTAAAGGAATGGGTGCTAATCCTACTCCAATAGCTTTTGGCGAGTTATTTACTGCATTACAGCAAAAAACAGTTGATGCCCAAGAACAACCAATAGCTATTTTATATACCTCTAAATTTAATGAAGTGCAAAAATATTTAACTCTTGATGGACATGTGTTTGCAAATTGCCCCTATATAATCAATAAGGATTTCTATGAAGGTTTATCACCAGAACTTCAAAAAGTTATAGCTGATGCAGTAACTAAAACTGTTGAAGTTCAAAGAAAAACTTTAGCTGAAAAAGAAGCAGAGCTTATAGAAGAATTGAAAAATTTAGGAATGGAAGTAAATGAATTAACAGATGAACAAAGACAATTATTTGTAGAAGCTTCACAACCAGCTTATGACTTATTTATAGAAAAATTTGGCGAACAAGGTGAGGAATTGCTTAAATTAGCACAATCATATAATAAGTAATTCCATATTATACTATAAATAAAATTTTAATTACTCCTCCTTTAGAGTATATTATAAATTATAATCTAAGTTAAGTTAAGGAAACACTTCGGTTAGTATAAACTGTTGTGTTTTCTTAACTTTATGTCAAGTTTTATGAATTTTATGGATCTTTTTTATATATAATTTCAAAATTGAAAGGTGTGACAAAAATGCTTTATGTTAAAAAAGATAAATTACAACAATTAATTCAAATTGTTTTTGAAAAGGTTGGATTAACTAGGGAAGATGCAAAACAAGCTTCAGACATTGTTATTCAAGCAGATGCAACTGGAGTTGAAACCCATGGTCTTGCTCGACTTCCAAACTATGTTATGCATTATAAAGTTGGTGCTGTTAATCTTCATCCAAATATTCGACAAATTAATAGTTCTGAAAATTTGATTGCTTTAGACGGAGACGATGCAACAGGACTTGTAGTAGGTCCTGTTGCTTTGAAAAGATGTATCCAGGCTACCAAAAAATTTGGAATAGCAGCTGTTACTGTTAATAATAGCAATCATTTTGGTTGTGGAAATTATTATGGATGGAAATTCGCAGAGGCTGGACTTATTGGTATCATTTCTACTAATACTATTCCTTTGATGGCTCCATTTGGAGGGAAAGAGAGAATGATTGGAACTAATCCAATTACAGTCGCCATTCCTGCCTATGACCAAGATCCTATTGTTTTGGATATGGCTACAAGTTTGGTATCTTACGGAAAGATTCAAGTTGCAGCCAATGCAGGAGAAGATATTCCATCCACTTGGGCTAATGATGCTAATGGTATTCCAACAACGGATGCTAAGAAAGCTCTTGATGGTACGTTACAGCCTCTAGCTGGTCACAAAGGATATGGATTGGCATTGATTATTGATATCTTCTGTTCTGTCCTTGCACAAGCATCTTATGGGCCAGATATTATAACCATGGAAGATTATTCTAATTTAGCACCTAAACCTGAATCTATTGGTCACTTTATGCTTGGTATTGATCCTTCTAAATTTTATCCTCTTATCGATTTCAAAAAAGCAGTAGATCAATATATTGAAGTGATGAAAAGAAGTGAGAAAGCAGATGGAGTTGAAGAAATTTTTGTTCCTGGAGAAATTGAATTTAGAAGATCGAGAAAATATGAAGAAACTGGAATTCCTGTGAGACCAGAGTTAGAAAAAAGACTCATAGCTATGTGTAATGAAATTGATATAAATCCTAAAGGTTGCACATCTTTAAAAGAGTTATTGGAGAATTTACTCAACTAATATTCAATAATTATTATTAGTACAGCAGATTAATTTTATATAATGTTAAAAAGCAGCTACTGGAATAACAATCCAGTAGCTGCTTTTTTCATTTTACTGTATAAAATTTGGATTATTACAAAAAATATAGAAACCCTGAAAATATGAAAGGAGGAAGTTATTTGAAAAAGTTTACTATAATGACCATGATATTTGTTATGGTTTTCTTATCCATAATCATGTTTTATGAACCAAAGAGTAATTTAGGGGAATCGACAAATAAATATAATATGTTTTTTGCACCTCAAATTCTTTACTGGGGTTCTCGGGGGCAAGATGTAAAAAATGTTCAATGGCAATTAGTTAAATGGAAATATTTAATTGGAAAAGTAGATGGAGTATATGGACCAGATACCTATAGGGCCGTACGAAGGTTTCAGGCAAAGCATGGATTAAGAGTAGATGGAGTAGTAGGACCTAGTACAGCAGCAGCCTTAGGTATTACCCTAAGAGGTACTACAGCGCCAGCTTCTGCCCAAGGCCTCAATAGAAAGGGGGATGAGTACCTTCTAGCAAGAACTATCCATGGAGAAGCCAGGGGAGAGCCCTATATAGGGAAAGTAGCTGTAGCAGCAGTAGTATTAAATAGGACTAGAAGTCCTAAATTCCCAAATACAGTAGCAGGGGTAGTCTATCAGCCTTTGGCATTTACCGCCGTAGCCGATGGACAGATAAACTTAAATCCAGATAAGGACTCTATAAAAGCTGCTAGGGATGCACTAAATGGTTGGGATCCTACTTATGGTTGTCTTTATTATTGGAACCCGGCAACTGCTACAAGTAGATGGATATGGTCAAGAAAAGTAACTCTTAAAATTGGTAAACACTGGTTTGGACTATAGGAGGTGATAATATGGATAAAAGAAGATGGTGGATAGCCCCAACTATACTGGGCATAGCCCTTATAATGGCAATAGTTTGGGGTTATAATGAATATACAACTAAGAATCAATTAGGAGTAGCACTAGAAAATCATTACCAAAGATTGTTTTTTGATGTAAAAAAGCATGTGGAAAATGTACAGGTAGACCTATCAAAGGCTTTGTTATCAGAATCAAGAGACCAAAATGTACTGTTACTTTCTCGTATAATGAATGAAGCTTATTCTGCTCAAGATAAATTAGGCCAAATGCCCATAACCCATGCGGAAACTGCTAAAACAGAAAAGTTTCTAAACCAAGCTGCAGACTATAGTTATCATTTAATTCAGAATCATTTAAAGGGGAAACCTTTAACAATGGAGCAGAGGAAAACTTTAGCCAATCTCCAGGATAATTCCTCCGTTTTTAATAATGAATTAGCAAAACTTCAATCCCAATTAGCGGATAAAACCTTCTTAATGGGCTCTCTTAACAGACGGCAAACCAAAAAAGTTCAACAGGCCAATGAAAAGGTATTATCAACTAGCATAGGCAGTGTAGAAAGGGTCATGGAAAAAACTCCAGAATTAATATATGATGGTCCTTTTTCAGATCAGATGCTAAATAGAAAGCCTTTAGGATTAAGTGGAAAGGAGGTATCAAAACAACAAGCAGAAAAAGTAGCTAGAGATTTTTTTGGAGCTGATAGGGTTAAAAATATAACTTCCTTTGAAGAAGGAAAGGATGTTTCACAAGTAAGGATACCATCCCATACATTTAACCTATATCCAAAAAATACTTCTAAAGAATTAGCCGTATATATGGGAGTATCAAAAAAAGGTGGCAAGGTATTATGGTTAGCCAACCCAAGACCAGTATCCAAGGCTAGTCTATCCATAAAACAGGCTCAGGATAAAGCATTAAAATATCTTAAAGACAAAGGATTTGACAGCATGGAGCCTAATTATTATTTAAGATATGATGGAACAGTGTTATTTAATTTCGTATATAAAGAAAAAGATGTAACTATATATCCAGATTTAATAAAAGTCAAAGTAGCCTTAGACAATGGTGAGATTGTAGGATTCGATGCTTCCAGCTATTACCTAAATCATCACAACAGAGATATTGAAGAAGCCAATATAACCATAGAAGAGGCAAGAGATAAAGTAAAGGTGGACTTTGACATAGATTCTATACGACTTGCTTTAATTCCAAAAGGTAAAGAGGAAGTTTTATGTTATGAATTTAAAGGAAAATATAGGAATGCAGATTATATAGTATATATAAATGCCCTAAACGGTGAGGAAGAACAAATACTACAAATAATAAAAAATGAAAATGGGACATTAACTTTTTAAAAACTTATTGTAAATTCCCCCTAATACTATAGAATATATATATGTAAAAGGGGGAATTTTTTATGGACAATAGACCAATTGGAGTATTTGATTCAGGAATTGGTGGGCTAACAGTACTAAAGGAGGTAGTAGAACAATTACCAGGAGAAGATATAATATACTTTGGAGATACAGCTCGAATTCCTTATGGAACCAGATCCAAAGAAACTGTAATCAAATACTTTTTTCAATCTGTAAGATTTTTATTAACAAAAGAAATAAAGGCAATTATAATTGCTTGTAATACAGCCTCCGCCCTAGCCATGGAAGAATCCAAAAAGGTATTTGACATACCCATAATAGGAGTTATAGATCCAGGGGCTAAAGCAGCAGCTTCATCAACTAAGAATTCTACCATTGGGATAATAGGAACAGAAGGTACCATAAACAGTCAGTCCTACCAAAGAAAAATAAGAAAAATGCTTCCTGGAGGGGAAATAATAGGCATATCCTGTCCCTTATTTGTACCTATAGTGGAAGAAGGATGGGAAAATACAGATGTAGCTTATATAACAGCACAAAAATACTTATTGGAATTAAAGGAACACAATGTAGACTCCCTAGTCCTAGGCTGCACCCATTATCCAGCTCTTAGGTACACCATAGCCAAAGTGTTAGGGGATAATGTAACCCTAGTAAATCCAGCCTATGAAACGGCCAAAGCTGCAAAGATAATGTTAAAGGAACAAAATCTACTATCCAGTAAAATAGATGGAGGTAAATGTGATTTTTATGTAAGTGACGATCCAGAAAAATTTAAACGGATAGGAGGCAATATCCTAAGAAAAGAAATCGCCTCTGTTCAAAAAGTCAATATAGAAAACTTATAGACATTTTCTAATATAAAATATTCAATAACTTGCCATAAAAGGTGCCAGGCACCTTTTATGGCAAGTTATTCTACTTTTATTGTTAAATAATACCCACTATTGACGAAAATATGATAATTCTCTATAATTATATTATGTAAACCAAAATAACTATATAGAAAGGGTAGACAAAATGGACAAAAATGTTAACGGAGAATTCAAACCCTATATTTCAGCGGATAAGGTAATGCCAGAGTTTACACCAACAGCCATTATAATAGGTATTATTATGTCTATAGTATTTGGTGCTGCTAACGCTTATATCGGTCTTAGGGTAGGTATGACCATATCTGCATCTATACCGGCAGCAGTAATCTCTATGGGGATTATTCGTGGAATTATGAAAAGAGATTCCATATTAGAAAACAATATGGTACAAACCATAGGTTCAGCTGGAGAATCCTTAGCGGCAGGAGCCATTTTCACATTACCAGCATTATTCATTTGGTCTCAGGAGCTGGGAATGGCATCCCCTAATTTAACAAGGATTATAATCATCTCTTTAGCAGGCGGAATTTTAGGGGCGTTGTTAATGCTTCCTCTAAGGAAAGCATTAATAGTTAAAGAACATGGAACCCTTCCTTATCCTGAAGGAACGGCCTGTGCAGAAGTATTAATAGCAGGAGAAACCGGAGGCACTAAAGCTAAAACCGTATTTACAGGTCTTGGAATTGGTTCATTATTTAAATTTATAACAGACGGTATAAAACTATTTCCAAGTGAAATAGAATGGGCTATACCAAAATATAAAGGAGCAGCTATAGGTATGGATACCCTACCAGCCCTATTAGGGGTAGGATTTATCGTAGGACCACAGATATCCTCCTATATGTTATCGGGGGCTATACTAGGATGGCTAGTAATCATACCATTGATAACTCACTTAGGTCAATATATTCCAGAAATAATATATCCAGCCTCTGTACCTATTAGTCAATTAGACTATTGGGGAATATGGAACAATTATATAAAATATATAGGGGCAGGAGCAGTAGCCTTTGGAGGTATATTAAGTTTAGTAAAATCCTTACCATTAATATTTAGAACCTTCAAAGAAGCTATAAGAGGATTAAAGAGTACAAAAGGAACAGTTTCAACCCTTAGAACAGATGAAGATATGTCCATTAAAGGAGCATTCCTAGGCGTAATAGCTATAGTAATATTTATTGGGCTAACTTCCTTTATCCCTGTTGGAATATCTGGGGCCTTGATAATTGCTATATTTGGCTTCTTCTTTGCCACAGTATCTGCAAGATTGGTAGGTTTAGTAGGTAGTAGTAACAATCCAGTATCTGGAATGACTATAGCAACCCTATTAATTACATCTATTATATTCAAATCCATAGGTTTTGATGGAGAAGAAGGAATGATAGGCGCCCTATCCGTAGGAGCAGTAATATGTATAATAGCAGCTATGGCAGGGGATATGTCCCAAGACTTAAAAACTGGGTTTTTAGTAGGAGCTACACCTAAAAAGCAACAATACGGAGAAATTATAGGGGCAGTATCTTCAGGGCTTGTAATAGGGCTTGTATTATTACTATTAAATAAAGCCTGGGGTTTTGGTTCTGAAGAATTACCAGCACCTCAAGCCACTTTGATGAAATTGGTAATTGAAGGAGTAATGAGTGGAAATCTACCATGGGTATTAGTATTTGCAGGGGCAGGCATAGGTTTGGTTGTTGAATTATTAGGAATTCAAATATTACCCTTTGCTGTAGGACTATATCTACCAATCCACTTAAGTACACCTATTATGGTAGGAGGTATTATAAGGGGAATACTTGACAACAAAAAAGAAGATGAAAAGATCATCAAAGAAAAAGTTGACGGTGGAATACTATTCTCCTCAGGTCTTATAGCGGGAGAAGGGCTAGTAGGAATATTGTTAGCCATATTGGCCATAATACCAGTAGCAGGGGATATAAGCCTTGCAGACAAAATAGGTTTTGGCAACAATATATTAGGTCAATGGGGTTCATTAATATTCTTTGGCCTATTGAGTTTTATCTTAATCAAGTACTCATTTTTCGCTAAAAGAGAAAACTAGGAGAATAATATGACCAAAAAGGATAACTATCTAGACTATATACCTAAAAAATCCCATAAAATCCATTGGAAGGAGAGGGAAGAAGGACTTATCCAATTAATAGTATATAGAGACTCTCTATTTGAAAGGATAATAAGGAAACTTTTCTTCACTCCGGATAAATATATAATAGATTTAGATAGAATGGGCAGTTTCATATGGAATAATATAGATGGAAAA
>JAAZMG010000183.1 GCA_012798935.1 Tissierellia bacterium
GCAAGTTCCCCTACTAAAATATTAAGCCTCTCCCTATATTCTACAATCACCTGATCTCTAGCATCTATATATCCACCTAGTTTTCCCATTCCATTTAAATCTATTTTATCTCCTGTATCTGACCAATGGATTTGGCCATGGCCTTTGTCATCTAGTCTAATATCTATAGGGCTAAAATAATCTCCATTGATTAAATCCCTTCCATTAAGGGATACTACCGCTTCACCATATTGATTTTCATAGTAGGTAATAGGTATTAGTTCCGATAGTCTATCTAAATAAGCATTGCGATTATCCCTATAATCATTGGCAGATATATTTTGTCCATAGGCTTCTATGGTTTTAATTTTATGATTTAAATCTGCCACATTCCTTAGAATATTATTTACCTCTTCAGCTTTGTTTAGCATCTCTTTGTTTAAATTAAACTGAAGATTATCTAGTTGAGTGCTTATATGATTAGCAGTAGTGGTAAAAGCTACTGCATTTTCGTGAAGGAGGGCTCTTATAGTTAAACTATCTGGTTCTTTAGATAATTCTTCCCAACCTTTCCAAAAATAGTTCATTACCTCCTGGAACTCACTATCAAATATTATCTCTACTTCACTTAATATTTCTGCTTTAGTGCTATGGTATCCAAAGGTAGCCATTTCCCTTCTTAGCTTTATATCTAAAAACTCATCCCTTATTTGCCTTATCTGTTGTACACTAACTCCTGTACCTTTTTGAAATCTTACATCTGTTGTTTTTGAATAGGATGATTCCGCATGGATAGCAGATTGTCTTACATAATTAGGATTGTTTACATTAGCTATATTATGGGATACTGTATCTAACGCTTTTTTGTTTGCATATATTCCAGATACGGATATATATAATCCTCCAAAACTCATATTTACACCTTCCTATCAAATAAACTACTATTAGGTCCTGTTTCTTTATCCTTTTTCCCATAGGTTGTAGGAGTTTGTATATTGGAAATCAAATTCATATTAAAATCTAGCCATTGCAAATTATCTTTTATAAGTTCATTGTTAATATTGTTTCTCCCACGAATATCATCTAAAGAACTAGCTAGCTCATCTTTTAATTCTATTAACTCCTCTTTTCCTTTTGGAACCTTTTCTATTACTTGAATTAGGGGGGTTTTCATATCTACCCCCCAGCTATCCATTAATTGTAATCTATTCTCCTCAGCTATTCCCATCTTATTTATAAGCTCTTCTTCTCTTTTGCTTATCTTCTCTAACTTTTCTACCTCGTTATTTATAATAATATCGGTTTTTTCATAGGTAAGCTCTTTTAAAATATAGAGGATATTAAGTTCCTCCTTTAAAATCTTTACCAGCTCTTCATTAAAGGTCATGCTCCCACCTCGTTATACTTTCTTGTCAAAGTTAATACCTTCATAGATCTTTTCAACTATTTTTCTACCTTCTACATTATAATTACCAGATTCTACTTCCTTTTTAAGTTTATCTACCTTATCCATTCTTATCTCTGGCAATTCCTTGAACTTATTTATTGCAAATTGATAGTCCTTAGCTCTTTCTGAGAACTCTATCTCATCTTTTCCAAGTTTATTCTTATTTGAATTTGCCTTATTTACCCCCATGTTGTTATAAACTTGTAATACCTTGTCTGTTTTATTGATCTTCATAAAAACACCCCATTTTCCGGTATTCAATATTGTTATTGTTCACATTCAATATTATTATCGGTAAAATGGGGTGATACTTTAATGGTTTTTATTTAATTATTTATCCCTATACCTATCTATAATTCTAATTTTTTCCTTAGCCCTGCCATTTTTCAAATCCTTTGGATCTCTGCCACCACCAATAGATTGTTTAAATTCTCTTTGCATTTCTGCAGTGCATTTCTTGCAAAACCGGCCTGTTTTTATTGGCACTCCACATCTTTCACAGTCTAGCAATAGATTATCTTTATTCTCTACCTCTAACCGGCCTTGTCTTAAAAAGCTAATTATCTTCCTAGTATCCACTTCTGTTTCTTCAGATACTTCAGATATATTTGCACCAGGATTTTCATCTATGTATTCTTTGACCTTCTTAAAATCCTCTTCATCTTCCCGTCTGCATTGCATGCAAATATTAAACCCATCATAAGCATATATTTTCCCGCAACGATTACAATTCCTAATATCCATTTTTTCACCCCTCTATACTTTCATACTAGAAGTAAGTGCAAGTCCATAAACTTTTTTAGCTCCCTTTTCTACAAGGGCTTTGCTACATTCCTTCATAGTAGTCCCTGTAGTAATTATATCGTCAATTAAAAGAATTTCTTTACCTTTAAAATCTTCTATATTAATAGCCTTAAAAGAATCCTTTAAATTATTCTTTCTCTCAACTCTTCCTAATTTGTTTTGGTCTGTAGTCCATCTTATCTTTATAATGTGGTTATCTAACAGGGTAATGTCCAATCTTTTAGCTATATATCTTGCCAGTAATTCTGATTGATTGTAACCTCTTAATGCCTCTTTTCTCCTATGAGCTGGTACAAAGGTTATAGCTTGTACTTTATTATCTATATTTTTTATCTTTATGGTATCTATAAGTATTTCTCCAAAAGGTTTGTATAGATAGCTTTTCCCTTGAAATTTAAAGGCGTGGAATTTTTTCCTAATAAATTTGTTATATAAAAGGGAATAATAGATCTTTTCTACATCAGGTAATTCTAAATTCGCCTCTCTATTAACAACTTCCAATAATTCCATACAGGATGTGCAAATATATTTAGGGTTTTCTTTTCCACTGCTATTTTCTCTACAAAACAAGCATATATATTCTCCAGGAAATAAGATATTGATTATACTTTTAATAAATCCCATAAAAGCCCCCTTAAAACATAGTCATTATATTCCTTATTTTATAATCAAGACTTGAATATCTTTTTGTAACCCTATTATTGGCTATCATAGTCTTTAAATATCTTTCTTGCCCTACTAGGACTACTAATTTTTTTGCCCTAGTAATTGCAGTATATAATAAATTCCTAGTTAATAACATAGGAGGACCCCAGTATATAGGCATTACCACTACTGGAAACTCAGAACCCTGGCTTTTATGAACAGTAGTAGCATAAGATAATTTCAATTCGTCTAATTGATTGAAACTATATTCTACTTCCTTTTCATCATCAAATAAAATCTTCATAGTTCTGCTATCATCATCAATATCCAATATGATGCCAAAGTCCCCATTAAATACCCCTTCTCCTTTTTCCTCTAATTTGCCATCTTTGAATATCTCCCATTCTGTAGTATAGTTGTTTTTAATTTGCATTACCTTGTCTCCTACTCGAAATAGTTCATCTCCTATTATTTTTTCCTTTTTTCCGTATTCCTTTGGGTTCAATATGTTTTGTAATTCTTTGTTCAATACATTGATCCCTGCATCCCCTTTTTTCATAGGGGCTAGCACCTGTATATCCTTGAAAGAATCTACTCCATAATAGTTAGGTAATCTTTTTTTACATAAATCTAGAACTATATTTACTATATTTTTTGAATTGTTCTCTCTTATAAAATAAAAATCCTTTTCCTTTTCATTTAAAAATGGAAACTCTCCTTTATTAATTCTATGAGCATTGACTACAATCATACTTTCCTCCGCCTGGCGAAATATTTCATCTAGCTTTACTACCTTTACTACTCCTGATTCTATTATATCCTTTAGTACATTACCAGCTCCTACCGATGGCAACTGATCCACATCTCCTACTAGAACAAGTCTGGTTCCTGGAACTACAGCTTTTAAAAGGTTGTTCATTAGTAATATATCTATCATAGAAGCTTCATCTATTATTAACAAATCCGTTTCCAAAGGGCTTTCTTCATTTAAACCAAAGGCCATCACACCTTCTTCCATATAGGAATACTCCAATAACCGATGGATGGTTTTAGCTTCTATTCCAGTAGTTTCAGTCATCCTTTTAGCCGCTCTTCCTGTTGGAGCAGCTAAGAGGACATTTAGCCCTTGGTCCTGAAATATTTTGATTATGGCATTGATTATAGTGGTCTTCCCTGTCCCTGGACCTCCAGTAATTACTACCATTCCATTTTCTATGGATTCCTTTATAGCCTCTATCTGTTTATTCGCAAAGTTGATTCCCTCTTCTCCTTCTATGGACTTTATTGCCTTATCTATATCTAATTCAAAATCATCTAACTCTACCCTGGATAGTTCAACTACTTTCCTACTAACATTATTTTCTGCCACATGAAAAGGGGTATAATAGATTAAGGTTTCATCATTAATATTCAATATATGTACAATCCCTTTAATAGCTAAATCCCTTATAGATTCTTCAATTAAATCTGCTTCTACCTCTAACAATTCTGAAGTAGCATAAATTAACTCTTCTTTAGGAACATAGCTATGCCCTCCTCCTGCATATCTATTTATAATAAATCTAATGCCTCCCTCTATTCTATAGGGAGATTTATGGCTAATGCCCATATTTTGTGCAATTTTATCTGCTGTTTTAAATCCTATTCCAAATATATCTTCTGAAAGCTTATATGGGTTTTCCGATATTATATTTATAGTGTCTTTTCCATATTGTTTATATATCCTTATAGCATAGTTAGGAGTTATACCATATTGTTGTAAAAATACCATAATATCTCGCACTTCTACTTGCTCTGCAAAGGCTTCTACTATCTTTTTTAGCTTTTTATCCCCTATTCCCTCTATTTCCTTTAATCTTTCTGGATTATATTGAATGATATCTAAAGTATCTAGTCCAAATTTTCCTACTATTTTTTTGGCAGTTTTAGGACCTATATATGGAATAAGGCCGGAAGATAAATATTTTTCAATACCATTTACAGTAGAAGGAACTACTAGGGATATACTTGAGATTTCTAACTGTTCCCCATAGGTTGGGTGGTAGATCCAATCTCCTTCTACCTTCATAGTTTCCCCAATATTTATGAAAGGTACATATCCTACAATAGTAGCATTCCCATCGGAAGTATTTAAAGTAGCCACTGTATAGGTATTTGTTTCATTTCTAAATATAATATCCTCTACCATGCCTTCCAAAGTTAACAAATCCATTCACCCCTACTAATAATCTTAAATAGTATTATATCATAGATAGCTTATTTAATAGTTTCTTTTATCTTAAGTATTTCCTCTCTAAGTAAAGCTATATCCCCTTTAGTTGCAGGTAAATTATATTCCTTGTAAAAGTTGTATTCACTAACAAAAGCAGTAGAATGTCTTTCCTTCCAAAGCCTTTCAACTATATTACCATTTTTTATATGTTTATTTACCGTTTCAATGGAATTTAAACATTCTATAGTGTGATTATTAACAAGGTAGATTATAGTATTATTTTTTAGTTTCCTTACCTTTTTAATATATTTTATATTTACATATCCAAGGGAGCCATCATTTTTAAATAAAGGTTTCCTTACTTTAATAGGAACAAATATATTGTCCTTGTCAAAAGGTATAGGTACCAAATTTTTTATAGCTAATAAATCTCCATAATATTTCTTTGTAGCCTTTAAATCCACTAAATAATAATTACCTAATTGATTTAATACAGTCCTTATGGTTTTTTCAATTTCATAGATTCCTCCACAGTATGTATATAATAACGTACAATTCCCTTTCATATCCAAATACACTGGAAGGAATGCCATCAATTTTTGTAACAGTATTTTTTCTAAATACATAAAAATCCCCTCCTTGACTTATTTTAACAGAACATACGTTCTGTGTCAAGAAGAGGATTTTCTATTATTTAATAGTAGCTATTGCCTTTGATAGCTCATTTATACTCTCCGTTAACTGATTTAGCTTACCTTCTATCCTAACCAACAGATATATGGATATGACTATAGGAAAGCCTAAATTAGCCACATGGGAGTAAATTTCATTCATAATAGCCTCCTTCCTTTAACAATAACTTCAGCAATCTATATTTCCAACTCTTCTACTGTTGTAGTTATAATCCTTGCTCCTACAGTAGTTACAATATCTCCAGCAGCGGTATAAAATATATTTTTTGCTATTACATCATCCATTACAGCTTTTACTTCTAAATCCGTTATATCTTCCCTAGGTTCATCTAAACTTAGGCTAAACTTTTTACCATCTGCATCCTTAAATTCCATTTCCAATTTTGATTTACCCACCTAATCACCTCCCTTTTTTTAATTTTGTTTGTCAATTATTCTTCCTTTAAATGGATTTCCTCTAGCCTTTTTACTTTAGACAAAGGTAAGGTTTGAAGACCTGCTAAAGACCCTGCTATCTGATATAGCTCTTCATTTGCTGCAGTAGGTTTTACTTTTGAGAATATTTTAGATTTAGTTATCTGTCTATCCCCTACCATTCCACCGTCTAGCTCTAGCTTTAATCTTACGCTTTCCTTAACATCTATAACTGCCACAGTATCACCTCCTTCTACCTCTTATATAGAATAAGGCGAACTATTTTACTATTATTTTTTTCAATTTATTTATTCCTGAAGTTTTTATATTGACTACGGTCCTATAAGATATTCCTAGCATTTTCCCAATTTTATCTATGGAATATCCTTTTATATAGAAAAGGACTATTATCTCCCTTTGTCTTTTAGTGAGGAAGTTTATGCTATCCAGTAAAATCTGATTTTGTTCCATATCTATTATTCTATCTACTGGGCTTTTTTCATCCCCTTCAATTAAATCTATAAGTTCTGTTCCAGTAAAGTCAATTAGCTCATTTAATGAAAGAAACTGCCTTTCCCTATGTTTTTCTAGATAATGATATTTAAGCATGATTTTAACATATCCTAAAAAATGAGCTCCCTTATTTGGATCATAATCCTCTATGGCTATTAGTATTATTTCATATCCTTCTTGAATTAAATCTTCATATAAATCTATCCTATTGTAATATCTTCTTATGGAACTTATAATCAAAGGTTTTAACTTAAATAACAGCTTTTCCTTTGCTTTTACATCCCCTTTTTTACTTAAATCTAGTAAACTTTCTATTTCCCTATACATTTATTCCCCCATCAAGAGGAAGGCTACCTTCCATATTCCCTAGGTAATATTATATTAACTTAAGAATAGGAAATATAAAAAAGCAGAGTTAGGAATTTTCCCTCTCTGCTTTTTAAGGTTTTACAGTGATACTATTGATTTTATATTTTAAAATTGTATCCTTTCTGAAAGTCTAATGGGAATTAGCCTTATTTCCCTAATCCTTCTTTCCTCAATATATCCTTTTTGTCCGTTCTCTCCCAAGGTAAATCTAAATCCTTTCTACCAAAATGTCCATAGGCGGATGTTTGTTTGTAGATTGGTCGTTTTAGATCTAAATTCTTTATAATGGCTGCTGGTCTTAAATCAAAATGTTTTTCTACTAATTTTTCTATCTTTTCATCAGAAACTTTCCCAGTACCAAAGGTATCTATATATACAGACAATGGTCTAGCTACTCCAATAGCATAGGCTAAGCCTATTTCACATTTATCTGCTAATCCAGCTGCTACTATATTTTTGGCTACATATCTAGCTGCATAACTAGCTGATCTATCTACCTTTGTTGGATCCTTTCCTGAAAAAGCTCCTCCTCCATGTCTTCCATAGCCACCATAGGTATCTACTATTATCTTTCTTCCAGTAAGTCCTGCATCTCCCATAGGACCTCCTACTACAAATCTGCCAGTTGGATTTACATAGTATTTAGTATTCTTATCTATCATTTCTTCAGAAACCACTGGTTTTATAACATATTCTTTTATATCTTTCTCTATTGTATCTAAATCCACATCTGGACTATGTTGGGTTGAAACCACTATATTTTCTATTCTAACAGGTTTTCCATCATGATATTCAATGGTAACCTGAGTTTTCCCATCAGGCCTTAAATATTCTAAGGTTCCATTTTTCCTTACCTCTGCTAATTTTCTAGATAATTCATGGGCTAAAGAAATAGGCATAGGCATTAATTCTTCTGTTTCATTACAGGCTAGTCCAAACATCATCCCTTGGTCGCCTGCTCCAATTTTATCATATTCATCTTCCCCATTTGTTCTATGTTCTAATGCCTTATTTACACCAAGGGCTATATCTGGAGATTGCTCATTTATAGATGTAAGGATAGCACAGGTATCTGCGTCAAATCCATACTTTCCCCTAGTATATCCAATTTCCCTTACTGTCTTCCTAGCAACACTAGGTATATCTACATAACAATTAGTTGTGATTTCCCCTGCCACTAGCACTAATCCTGTTGTAACCATAGTTTCACAGGCCACCCTTGCTTCTGGATCTTTGGCTAATATTTCATCCAAAATAGCATCAGATATTGCATCACACACCTTGTCTGGATGACCTTCTGTAACCGATTCAGAAGTAAATAACCATTTTTTCATTAAAAAGACCTCCTTAAATTTGTATATCCATTGCTTTATAGGACAATAAAAAATGCCTATCCTAAAAGGAAAAGGCAATATACAGCTCACCTCATCTTTCAGAATATATATTCTGTGGGATTTAGCACCTTAATATCCAATAGGTTGCCGGGTTTCATAGGGCCCATTCCCTCCACCACTCTTGATAAGGTATCAAGATTTCTATATTAATTTAATTTTATATTAACATAGTGAAATAAATAAGTCAAACCTTCAGCACAATTACCAGCAAATGAATTCCCGGACAAGTTAACCGTCCCCTTGTCCAAGTTAAAATCCAAAAACCTGATAGCTTATGGTAGATACTATTAACCCAGCAATAAACACTCCAGATAAAATCACAAAGAGGGAACTTTTATAGTCTAGTTTTAATAAGGAGGCAGCTATACATCCGGTCCAAGCCCCAGTAGTTGGTATGGGGATGGCTACTAATATAAATAAACCTAATAGGCTATATTTTTTTATAGTAGATCTAGTCCTCTTCAAAGTTCTTTCCTTTACCCATCCAATAGTCTTAGAAAAAATAATTGTTTTTTCTAAATAATTCATAACTGGCACCAATATTTTTAGTAAAATGGGTACAATGGCCATATTCCCTAATATGCTAATAATGGTACTGTGAATTGGACTAAGTCCTAAGGAGATTCCTAAAGGTATAGCCCCTCTAAGTTCGGATATAGGCATAGCAGCTACCATCATAACTAGTATTTCATTTTTAAGTTCTTCTATTAACTCCCACATAAAGATGTCCCCTTTTTCATATATTTAATTATATTGTAATGACTAATTTAATAATTGTCCACTCTAAAAAGTTCATTCTATTTAATAAATAGATAAGACTTAAATCCTGTTTTATTATCCTAACACTTAATTCATAGATATAGTAAGTATTAGTTAGATATGTCGACTTATTTAACTATAATGTTCTATATTTGTGTATTTTGCTATTTTTCATCTCTTGCACTTATGCTTACTTTCCCCTATACTATAAGAGTCGGCAGTTACCGGGGTGTGGCGCAGTTTGGTAGCGCACGTGGTTTGGGACCATGGGGCCGGGGGTTCGAATCCCTCCACCCCGACCATAAAGAAGGATTGAATTAATTCAATCCTTCTTTTATTTTGTGTAATACAATTGTCCTCATATTGTAATACAATTGTAACCATATTGATATATTCAAACTATATAATTATATTATGGCCATCCCATTAAAAAGTGGATTTGCTGCAGAAAGGTTGGTTTCGTGAAAAAGATACTAGGTTTAATGAGAAGATGCATCCAAGATTTTGATATGATACAAGATAATGATAAAATAGGGGTTGGACTATCTGGTGGTAAAGATAGTATGGTACTTTTATACGCTTTAAGGCTATACCAAAATTTTAGCCCAGAAAAATTTGAACTAGAAGCTTTTACTATAGATCTAGGATTTGAGGGATTTGATATTAAAACCATTGAAGAATATTGTAATAGTATAGATGTACCTTTCAATGTTAAAAAGACCAATATAAAAGATGTGGTTTTTAATATTAGAAAAGAAAAAAACCCTTGCTCCCTTTGTGCCAACATGAGAAGAGGTGCCATCCACAACAGTTTAAAGGAAAAAAGCTTTAATAAACTAGCCCTAGGCCACCATGGAGATGATGCTATAGAAACCCTTTTTCTAACCATGTTCTATGAAGGTAGAATCAAAACCTTATCCCCTAAATCGTTTTTAACAAGAAAAAAGCTATATGTAATAAGACCTGCTCTGTACCTTTCTGAAAAGGATATAGAACAAACTATAATTAAATTTCAAATCCCTATTGTTGAAAATCCTTGCTATGTGGACAAAAAAACTAAAAGAGAAGAAATCCATAAACTTTTAGAGAATATCTATGAGGAAATACCAGGGTCCAGGGATAAGATCTTTACAGCTATAAAGAATAAAGAAGAATACAACTTGTGGTTTTAGTTAAGGAAGGATGATACTAATGAATAAGTCATTTAAAAAGTTTTTCATTTATTTACTAATTTTAGGTACAATTTTCACTTCCACAGTACCAGCCTTTGCTGCCAGCAATATGCCCTATATCATACACGAGACAAAGGAATCACAATACTTAGGATCTGGAATTTTATATGAAAATATAAAGAAATTTACCTCTAGAGGCTGGTGGAATATCAATTTAGTTAGAGTTGATTTAACAGATGAATACGCAGAAATAAAAGGATTAATGAGTAGTAGTGGTCTCTCAAATAGGAATAGTGTAAGCAAATTGGTAACGGATAATAAGGCCGTAGCAGGAGTTAATGGAGATTTTTTTAATTACAATCCAATACCTCATCCTATGGGAACATTTATTGAAGATGGACAAATTATATCATCTCCAATTGAAAGGGCCTATGCTCTTCCTACTTTTTACTTGAACAATGATAAAAAAGCAGATATAGCATTTTTCGATAGAAATATGAATATAACCTCCTTAAATTCTGGAAAATCTGTACCAATTAGTTTAATCAATAAAGCAGCAGATTTCAATATGGTTACTTTGTTGAATAAGCGTTGGGGAGCCAAATCCTTCGGGAATAGATTCCACAAAGATGTGGTTGAAATGGTGGTTATTGATAATGTAGTTAAGGAGATAAGAATAGGAAAAGAACCTATAGCTATTCCAGATAACGGATACATAATAACTGTTAGAGGAGACAGAAAAGAACCTTTACTTGACAATTTTAATGTGGGAGATGAAGTTAAACTAAATATAGGGACAACCCCTAATTTAGAAGATATTAAATTTGCTATTGGCGGAGGAAGTATAATACTTAAAGATGGTGTTGTTACAAATACCAATATAAATATAAAAGGAGACCAGCCAAGAACAGGAATTGGTATAACAAAAGATGGCAATGAACTTATAATAGCTACTATTGATGGTAGACATACTTCCTATAAAGGAGTAAGCCAGGAGATGTTTGGAGCAATCCTTAAGGATTTAGGGGCATATAATGCTATAAACCTTGATGGTGGTGGCTCCACAACTATGGCAATTAAACCTGTAGATGAGCAGGTGTCTAAAGTTGTTAATAGACCTTCTGATGGAGGTCAACGATTGGTTCCTAATGGAGTAGGAGTATTTTCCAATGCTCCTAAGGGTGAACTATCCTATATAACAGTTAGTACAGATGATAAAAAGATGTTTCCCAATACTTCAAGAAAATTTAAAATCAAAGGATTTGACCAATATCATAATCCTATAGAAGTAGATCAAAGTAAAGCTACCTATACTTTTGAAGGTATAGAAGGAGAGATGACCCTAAATACCTTAAAAGCAAAGTCCTCTGGAAAGGCTACTATAACTGCTAACTATGAAGGTTTAACTTCTACTATTGATATAAGGGTTTTAGGTGAAGTTAAAGATATTGCCCTTCCAGTTGATAAATTTAATCTTAATATTAATAGCCAAAAAGATATTGGTATATTAAATGGTAAAGATAAAGATGGATTTGCAGCAAAGATATATCCAGAAGATGTAGAATGGACTGTTGTTAACGATATAGGCTATGTTGAAAATGGAGTATTTTACAGTAAAGAAAAATCAGGCTCTGGAGCAATAACTGGCCGAATTGGGGAAGGTGTAAAAAGTATTCTTGTGTCTATTGGAACCAATGATACTATAATAGAAAACTTCGAAAATCTAGAAAACTTTAAATCCACCTCCTATCCTGAATATGTAAAACACTCTATTGGAATAAGTCCTATATCTAAACAAGGTAAAAATAGTATAAGCCTTAAATATGATTTTTCCCAAGGAGATAAAACTAGAGCTGCCTACTTAAATCTTACTCCTCAAGGTAAAAATGGCCTTGATTTAGGACAAGCTACTAAATTAGGACTTTGGGTTAAAGGAGATGGCAAAGGTAGTTGGTTAAGAGGTAGTATTAAAGATAAAAATGGTAATGAACATACTATAGATTTTGTAAAATCTTTAAATTCTACAGATTGGCAATATACTCAAGCTAATATACCATCTAATGTAGCCTATCCAATTACTTTAGAAAGAATTTATATAGTTGAAACGGATAGCTCTAAAAAACATTCTGGTGAAATTCTATTAGATGGTTTAACGGGAACCTATCCTGCAGCTTATGATAAGGTAGAAGTTCCAACACCAAGTAAATTCAAAGATGAAAGAAATATTAAATCCAATAAAGAAGATAATGGTTTTTCTTTCATAGTTACTAAAGCACCAAGTAATTTGGATGAATTAGCAGGATATAATGCAAGTAGCAAAATACAAAGTAAAGCAAATCAACATAATGTAGCCTTGTTCATGGGAGGAACTAGTCCTAAATTTAGGGAAGGTATTAAAACTGAAAAAATTTTAAATACAGGGACAAACTATGTTAAAACTAAATATAAGAATGTATTATTTATAGATGCAAATAGTTCTAAAGGTGGAATTAGACCAACTAATCCTGACCAATGGAGATGGTTAAAGCATGATTTATCTACTTCAGAGGAAGAACATATAGTACTTATTCTCCCTACTCCAATCTTTGGAAGTGGAGGATTTACAGATGTGTTAGAAGCGGAACTATTACATGATGTGTTAGTTGAAATAAGTGAAAGTGGTAAAAATATATGGGTAGTCCACGGAGGCAATAGCACCAAAACTGATTTAAAAGATGGAATTAGATACATCCAGTATAATAATAGCAATATAACTGCTAAAGAGCAGATAGCCAATATAAATGCAGTAGAGTTTATAGTTAATGGAAGCAATATAACCTATCAAATAAACCCAATGTTTAAATAGCAAAAACCCGGACAAGTTAACCGTCCCTTGTCCGGGTTATATTTTTAATATAAATCCTACGGTAAATATTGTAAGTATAATAGCGATAAAAGTATATATACCTCGTCTTCTCAATATAATTCCTCCTTCAGCTTTTTATTATTATAGACAGC